>CACAHI010000013.1 GCA_902532225.1 uncultured Pelagibacteraceae bacterium | reverse complement strand
CTATATTTGAATTTAATTTATTATACTCAAATTCGTCTGCGGTAATGGTTATATTATCAGGCAGCATAACTTCTGAACCATTACTGGCTTTAACTAAATTTCCATCATTTAAAATATTTATTTCACCAGCTTTAAAAATTATTTCTTCATCTGCAAGTACATTTGAAATGAAACCTAATATAATTAATATAAATAAAAATTTATTTTTCATTTACCGTTACCAAAGAGAAAGTTAATATTATAAACATAATCAGTTGTGGTAGCCAAATAGAGGGTGTCAATGGCATCCTTTCGTTAACTCCAATTGTATAAAAGAAATAGTTGATATAGTAAACAATTACAGAAATAAGTATTCCAAAAGTAATTGTAAAATATTTGTTACTATCTTTTTTTAAACGGAACATAAATATTCCACCAAGTAATGCTAATAGAATGGCTAGAATTGGAAATGAGAAGATTTTTTGCAAATGTGCTGAAATTTCTACAGTTGAATAACCAAGAGAATTATAATCATCTTTTAAATCATATAGTTCTGTAATAGTGAGTGATTTTAAATCAGAATAAAGATTATTAATAATTTCATAATTAAAATTTGTTAAAATAGATATATTTTCGTCTTTATACGAAACTTTATTTTTTTCAGAAATATTAGCTTTTTCTATTCTCCATAAAAACTTACTTACGTCAATTTCTTCAGCTTGAATGTGTGATTTAAAATTAAAATCTTTATCATAACTTGTTATTGAAACATTTCTTAAAAAATTGTTTTCAATTTTAAGGGCATTTATGAGGTTGATATTTTTTTCAGTTTCGTCTTTTATCCACAAACCATTATCAGTAATTACCGCTAAATATTTATCGTCTTTAGTGAATTTATTTTTAACATCTAAGTATGAAAATTTAAGTTGCGCTGAAAAATTATAGAAGAAAAATGAGATAATTAAACTTAAAAATAAAACCGAAATAAAAATAATACTTAAAATTTTAAAGTTGCTTAAACCAAATTTTTTGAAAGCTGTTAATTCATCTCTATCAATTATTTTAATAAAAAACATCTGTACAGATATTAAAAATATGAAAGGAAAAATATCATACAATATTGATGGACTGTTTAAAAATGTTAAAATCAAAGGAAATAAAAAACTAACTTCTTCATCTTTAAAAAAATTTATTTCTTCAAAAATATTTAATACACAAACTAAACTTAAAAATATAAGTGTAACTTGAATAAAGGATGTTAAATAATTTTTTAAAATATATTTATGATAAACTTTAAGCATGAGATTTAAAAATTGTATATTTAAATATTATTGAATAAATTATAAAGATCATCATCAAAGGTATCCCGATAAATATTAAACTTTTTGTATTGTCCAATCCAGAATATCTAACTGAAATTTCTGAAGCAATTAATGCAATTATTCCAAGTAAAAATAATATTATTTTTACTCGACTATAAGCATAACTATCCTTTGAAGCAAAAATTAATAAAGAAGCAATTAAACAAATCACAGGTATGTAAAAAGGTTTAAATATTCTTTTCAATGTTTCTTGCTTAATATTTTTTATAGATTCATTATTACATACAAAATCTTCCACTTCGGTATAGTTTGTTTTTAAATATTGATTTTTTAAACAATTAATTAAAACCACAATGTCAACTTCTTGAATCTTTCGGTAAGTTGTGGTTTTGGTTGAATATTTTGAAAGGTCAAAATTTGTTTTTTTAAAAGAAAAATTAGTTACTTTTCCTTCAAGGTTATTTATAAATTCGCCGTCAACAAGTACTAAAAAATTTTTACCATTTTGTTTTTGCAAAATACCTTTTTTAGCATGTATTATTTGAGATTCTTTATCTTTAATTTGATCTTTAAGAAATATATTAACTAACTCACCTTTACTGTTTATTTTATCAACAAAAATTGTTAAGTCAGAAACAGTATCAATGAATTTTTTTTCTTTAATTAATGAAGGAAAAAAATCCAAGTCAGATTTTTTTATGTAATCTCTGCCTTTATCAAGTGAAATTGGAACTACATATATATTTAAAAAAATCTGGATTATTAAAAAGAGTAAAGAGAATATAAATAATATATTAATAAATTTAAGTTTACTTATACCATATGTCCAATAGACCAATAATTCATTATTATTTTCTAATTTAATTAAGTTGTAGAAAACAGAAATAAATAAAATAAAAGGCAAGATTCTGCTCAATATTTTAGGAAGACTCAAAAGTGTGTATTTAAAATAAATGCCTAAACTATGGCCATCTTCAGTAATAAAGTCCATATAATTTACAGCTTGAATTACCCAAACTATTAAACCTAGAGTTACTGAACTAATTAAAAAAAATACCGTTATGTCGAATAATAATTTTTTAAAAATCAATTTTTTCATTGAAATTATACTAAATTGCAATTATATACTTTCAACTACAAGTATATATTTTAAAATCAATGACTGTTCAAGTTCTCTATAAAAATAAGGCTAAATTAACCAGCACAGGTGCAATTACTTTATTTACTGAGGAAAAATTCCAAATAAAAAACCTGGGCAGGTTTTTGCCAAAAAATTCAGCCTTATATGCTGATAAAATTTTAAAAAATAAGAAAAATACTAAGGAAAATATTATTTCATTTAATATTAATGAAAACACTACTCTGATATTAGTATCTTTAAAAAAAGATCTAAAGAGCTCAGACGTTGAAAATTTAGGGGCAGAATTTTATAATTTTATAAAAAAAAATTCATTTAAAGACTTATCTATATTTTGTGAAAGTTTAAAAAGTAAGCCTGGAAAAGATTTTATAGGTCGATTTGTTCATGGACTTAAATTAAAATCATATGAATTTAACATATATAAATCGAAAAAAATAAAAAATATTTTAGCAATCAGTCTAATTGGAAAACAAAGTACTTTAGCATTAAAAAATAAATTAAAATTTAAAGCTCTAGAAGAAGGAACTTTTTTTACTAGAGATTTAGTTTCTGAACCAGGAAATATTTTACACCCAGATGAATATGCAAATAGATTAAAAAAATTAAAAAAATATGGTTTAAAAGTTACAATTTATGATCAAAAAAAATTAATGAAATTAGGATGTAATGCTTTATTAGGAGTTGGACAGGGAAGCATAAGAGGATCTTATCTAGTAACTATTGAATGGAAAGGAAATAAATCAAAATCAAAACCTTTAGCATTTGTTGGAAAAGGAGTTTGTTTTGATACTGGTGGTTACTCACTAAAACCTGCAAGATTTATGGAAGATATGACTTATGATATGGCAGGATCAGCTGCTGTAGTAGGTTTAATGAAAACTTTAGCTTTAAGAAAAGCAAAAATTAATGCAGTTGGTGTCGTAGGCCTTGTTGAGAATATGGTAAGTGGAAATGCTCAAAGACCTGGCGATATTGTAAAATCTTATAGTGGAAAAACTATAGAAGTACTAAATACTGACGCTGAAGGTAGATTAGTTTTAGCAGATGCTTTAACTTTCACTGAAAAAAAATTTAAACCAGAATTAATGGTTGATTTAGCAACTTTAACTGGTGCTATCATTGTTTCTTTGGGTTCAGAATATGCAGGGCTTTTTTCTAATGATGATAAACTATCAAAACAGTTAATCGAAGCTGGTGAAAGAGTTGATGAAAAGTTATGGAGAATGCCCCTTCACAAAAACTTTGACAAACTTATGGATTCAAAAAATGCAGATATGCAAAATATAAATTATGTAGGGGGTGCTGGATCAACAACAGCGGCACAGTTTTTGCAAAGATTTATTTTAAACAAAACCTCTTGGGCTCATCTAGATATAGCTGGAATGGCCTTTTCTAAATATGGAGGTGCTGTAAATCCAAGTGGAGCCACAGGTTACGGTGTAAGATTATTAAATCAATTTGTTGAGGATAATTATGAGTAATTTAGAACAAACATTATCAATAATTAAACCTGATGCAGTTGAAAGAAATCTCGCAGAAGAAATCAAAAATGAATTTAAAAAAAATGGCTTTGAAATAAAAAATGAAAAAAAAATTCAATTAGCAAAATCAGATGCTGAACAATTTTATAAAGTTCATGAAACTAAGCCATTTTATAAAGATTTATGTGAATATTTATCGTCTGGCCCTGTAGTAGTAATGATATTAGAGAAAGACAATGCTATTGCTTCAAATAGAGAATTAATGGGTGCCACAGATCCAAAAAAAGCAAACGAGGGCACTATCAGAAAAAAGTACGGTATTTCAATAGATAAAAACTCTGTTCATGGATCTGATAGTATTGAAAACGCAAAAATAGAGATAGATTTTTTTTTTAAGTCTTAATTAAAAATTTTCTTAATAGCCAAAGGATAGATCTTATTTTCAATCTTAAGAATTCTTTTTTCAAGTTTTTTTATATTATCGTTATTTAAAACTTTTACTCTTTTTTGGAGGATAATTTTACCGGAGTCTAATTTTTCAGATACAAAATGAACTGTGCAACCAGAAAATTTATCCTTGTTTATCAATACTTTTTTATGTGTATGAAGGCCTTTGTATTTAGGTAGTAAAGAAGGGTGTATATTTACAATTTTCCCTTTAAATTTACTGATAAATCTTTTTGAAAGGATTTTCATAAATCCCGCCAGCATTATAAATTTTATTTTATTTTTTTTCAGTTCTTTTAATATTTTTAATTCTGATATTTGTCTTGTTTTGTAAGAAAATGATTTAAATTTAACATTATTTTTTTTTGCTAAAAATATTCCTTTGGCTTTTTTATTATCAGTTATTAATAAATTAATTTTTATTGGAGATATTTTTTTTTTGGAAAAATTCAGTAAAGATTTAAAATTTGTTCCCCGACCAGAAATAAAAACAGCTGATTTAATTTTTTTAGAATAATCCTTCGATTTCACCTTTTTCATTTAGTCGAATACTATCCGCTGCAGGGACTCTTGGCAAACCTGGCATCGTCATAATTGAACCGCAGATAACCACTATAAATTCAGCACCAGATGATAACCTTACTTCTCTAATTGGCAGCGAGTGTCCTGTAGGAGCTCCTTTAAGTTTTGGATCTGTAGAAAAACTATACTGTGTTTTTGCTACACATATTGGAAGACTTCCATATCCATTCTTTTCAAAAGTATTTAAATCTTCAATTATTTTTTTATCGGCAACTACTTCTGTAGCACGATAAATTTCTTTTGCTATTTTTTCAATTTTGCTAAGTAGAGGAATATTATCTTCGTATAAAAATTTAAATTTATTTTTTTCTTTATTAATTAATTCTACAACATGTGATGCTATTTCTTTAGTTCCTTCTCCTCCATTAGACCAATGTGTACATAAAGTAGCCTTTACATCTTTTTCATTACAAAATTTTACAAGTGTATCTACTTCATTATTTGTATCATTAACAAAATGATTGACTGCAACTGTGATTGGCACACCAAACTTTTTAACATTCTCTATGTGTCTTTCTAAATTTACCAAACCTTTTTTCACAGCATCAACATTTTCTTTTTTTAAATCATCTTTTTCTATACCACCATGCATTTTTAAAGCTCTAATAGTTGCAACTATAACTATACAATTTGGTTTTAATTCAGATTTTCTACATTTAATATCCATAAATTTTTCTGCTCCTAGGTCGGCTCCAAACCCAGCCTCTGTTACAACATAATCAGCAAGTTTTAATCCTGCTTTTGTAGCTATTACAGAGTTACATCCGTGAGCAATATTTGCAAAAGGACCTCCATGAATTATTGCTGGATTATTTTCAAGTGTCTGAGTTACATTTGGTCTTAAAGCTTCTTTAAGCAATACTGTCATTGGTCCTTGTGCTTTCAGATCCTTAGCATAAATTGGTTTATTATCTTTTGTGTAGGCAATTGTAATATTTCCAATTCTTTTTTCTAAATCTTTAAGATTGTTCGCAAGACAAAAAATTGCCATTACTTCTGAGGCAACGGTAATATCAAAACCATCTTCTCTTGGAAAATCTTTGGCAACACCTTTTGTATTAATGTTTATTGCTCTTAATGCTCGATCATTCATGTCCATTACTCTTTTCCAAACAATTTTTTTATCGTCTATATTAAGTTTATTCCCCCAATAAATATGATTATCGATTAAAGCAGACAAAAGGTTATGAGCAGAAGTTATTGCATGAAAGTCTCCGGTGAAATGTAAATTAATTTGCTCCATTGGAACTACTTGTGCGTAACCACCTCCGGCTGCACCACCTTTCATTCCAAAAGATGGTCCTAAACTTGGTTCACGTAAACAAACTATCGATTTTTTACCTATTTTGTTTAATCCATCATTTAAGCCAACTGAAACTGTTGTTTTTCCTTCGCCAGCAGGGGTTGGGGTTATAGCTGTAACCAAAATGAGCTTCCCTTCAGGTTTATTTTGAAGACTATCAAGGTATTCCAAATTTATTTTAGCTATATGTCTACCCATTGGACTAAAAGCTGATGGATCATCAGGCACGTTAATCTTTGCTAATACGTCTTTTATAGGCTTCATATCAGCTTTTCTTGCTATCTCTATATCTGATTTTACTTCGCCCATATTGACTTTTTTAAGAATTTAAAATTTTGGAAGATTTCTATACTTAAATATTCCATTTTTAAAGAAATAAATTAAATGTATAAATTCTATATATATGCAGAAATATTCAGTTTTTAGTTTAATAAAAAATTCGCTAAGCGGACATCGAAATTGGGATGTTGCTTGGAAAGATCCAACTCCAAAAAAAGAATATGAAGTTATAATAATTGGAGGAGGAGGCCATGGTCTTGCTACAGCTTACTATTTAGCTAAAGAACATAAAATAACAAACGTAGCAATTATTGAAAAAGGTTGGATTGGAGGAGGTAACGTAGGAAGAAATACTACAATTATTAGATCTAACTTTATGTATGATGCAAATGCTAGATTTAATGAGTTTGGAATGAATTTATGGAGAAACCTAAGTCAGGAATTAAATTTTAATGTAATGTTTTCACCAAGAGGAATTATAAATCTTGCACACTCTGACGCCCAAATGAATGCTTATGCTAGACGTGGTAATTCTATGAGACTTAATGGAATAGATGCAGTTTTATTAAATAGAGAAGAAGTAAAAAAAATTATTCCACAAGCGGATTTTTCAGAAGATGTAAGATTTCCTATTTTTGGTGGTTTAATGCAACCTAGCGCAGGAACAGCAAGACATGATGGTGTTGCTTGGGGTTATGCAAGACAAGCTGATGCAATGGGAGTTGATATAATTCAACATTGTGAAGTTACTGGTTTCGATATTCAACAAGGAAAAATAACTGGCGTGAGAACTTCTAAAGGTAACATTAAAAGTAAAAAAGTTGGAATATGTGTAGCAGGAAGCACAAATATACTTGCTGAAAAATTAAATATGACACTTCCTATTGAAACTCATGTACTTCAAGCTTGTGTTTCTGAACCAATTAAACCCCTGCTTGATGGAGTAGTAACTTTTGGTGCTGGACATTTTTACATAAGTCAGTCTGACAAAGGTGAAATGGTTATGGGAGGTGATTTAGATGGTTATAATAGTTATGCTCAAAGAGGAAATTTACCAACTATCCAACATGTTTTAACTGGAGGTCTAGCAGTCTTTCCATTTTTAAGCAGATTAAAAATGTTAAGAACCTGGGGTGGAATAATGGATATGTCCATGGATGGATCTCCAATTATAGATAAAACACATATTGAGGGTTTATATTTAAATTGTGGCTGGTGTTATGGTGGATTTAAATCGACACCTGTTTCCGGATGGACATTTGCTCATACAATTGCGCAAGATAGAGTTCATGAATTAAATTCAGAATTAAGTTTAAATAGATTTTCAACCGGTCATCTTTTAGATGAAAAAGGTATTGGAACCAAAACCTGGATTGGATAAATAATGCTTCATATAAAATGTCCTTACTGCGGAATTAGATCACAAAAAGAATTTGCATACGGAGGCGACGCAACAGTTAAAAGGCCAAAATTAAATTCTGAAGTTTCAGACAAGGAGTGGGATGATTTTGTTTATATGAGAAAAAGTCCTAGAGGGAAACATACAGAATTATGGCACCACATTTCAGGTTGTAGACAATGGTTTAAAGCTCAAAGAGATACAACTACTCATGAAATATTTGAAACTGCTAAAATAAATGAAGAAATTAAATGACCCAATCTCATAGATTAAATAATATTGGATTAATAAATAGAAACAAAAAAATTTCATTTAAATTTAATGGAAAAAAACTATTTGGATTTGAGGGTGATACACTTGCTTCAGCACTTTTAGCAAACAACGTACATTTGGTTGGTAGAAGCTTTAAATATCATAGACCAAGAGGTTTATTTGGAGCTGGTATTGATGAGCCAAATGCAAAATTACAAGTAGTTATAAATGGACAATCAGAACCAAATATAAATGCTACAGAGATAGAATTAGTAGAAGGTATATCAGCTACTAGTCAAAACTGTTGGCCTTCAGTTGAATTTGATATTGGTGCAATAAATAATTTTCTAAAAAGCTTTTTTCCGGCAGGCTTTTATTACAAGACATTCATGTGGCCAAAAAGTTTTTGGTATAGAGTTTACGAACCTTTTATAAGAAAAGCAGCAGGATTAGGAGTAGGTTCTACAGAAAAAGACAAAGAAAGATATGAACATAAATATGAGTATTGTGATTTATTAGTAACTGGCTCTGGTCCATCTGGTCTAGCAAGCGCATACGCTGCTGCAAAGAGTGGTGCAAAAGTTATTTTAGCTGAAGACAAACCAAGATTTGGAGGGTCACTGTTAACAGACGATGTAAATATTGACAATCTTTCAGGAAAGCAATGGGCAGATAAAATAATTTCAGAATTAAAAGAAATGCCAAATGTTACGCTTAAAAACAGATCACAAGTTTTTGGTTATTATGATCATAATATGCTTGTAATGTTCGAAAGAACTGGAGATCATTTAGAAAAAAAATCTAAATATCATCCAAGACAAAGATTATGGTACATTAGATCCAAAGAAGTTATTTTATCAACTGGATCAATCGAAAGACCTATTGTTTTTGGAAATAATGATACACCAGGAATTTTTTTAGCTTCAGCTGCTAAAGAATATATGAAAGTCTATGGAGTAGTAGTTGGAAAAAAACCTTTAATATTCACAAATAATGATAGTGCTTATGAAACTGCAATTGAATTTAAAAAAAATGGAATTGATCCAATTATTTTAGATACTAGAGAAGAACAAGACACAGATTTAATAAATGATGCAAAAAATCAGGGAATAAAAATTAAATTTTCCCATGCGGTTGCTGTTGCTAATGGTTATAAAAAAGTTAAATCTGCAAAAATAGGAAAGTTAAATTCAAACAAAACAGGCTTTGAAAATATCGAAACGGTTGAATGCGATTGCATATGTGTTTCAGGATTTTGGACGCCTACAGTTCATTTAACATCTCAATCAGGTAACAAACTTAAATTTAACAAAGATATAGATGCTTTTGTTCCTGATAAATCTAAACAGAAAGAAATTACTATTGGAGCAGCAAATGGATCATTTACTTTAAAAGAAACTATAGAAAAAAGTTTTGAGTCAGGAGCTAATGTAGCAAAAAAATTAACTGAAAAAGAAGTAAATATTCAAGTACCTTCGGTTACTGAAAAGAAACAAAAAACTCATGATAAATTTTGGTGTTCTCCTTTGCCAAAAAATGAAAATCCAAAAAGATTTGTTGATTTTCAAAATGATGTTTCTGTATCAGATATCGAACTTGCATTACGTGAAGGCTATAGATCAATAGAGCATGTGAAAAGATACACAACATTAGGAATGGCAACTGACCAAGGAAGAACAAGTAATTTAAATGGACTTCAATTGGTTTCAAATATTGAAAATAAAATTGTTCCTGAAGTAGGTCACACAACTTTTAGACCACCTTTTACACCAGTTACAATTGGAACAATTGTTGGAAGAGAAGTGGGTCATCATTATATGCCAACGAGAAAATCACCAATGCATGAATGGCATATAAAAAATAATGCTGTATTTGTTGATGCTGGAGCATGGAAAAGACCCAGGTATTATAAGCAAGGAAACGAAAATTTACTTGAAGCATCAAAAAGAGAGGCAAAAAATGTTAGAGAAAATGTTGGCATATGTGATGTAACAACATTAGGTAAAATAGATATCAAAGGACCAGATTCAGCTGAATTTTTAAATAGAGTTTATACGAATGCTTGGATGAAACTCCCAGTTGGCAAAGCGCGTTATGGCTTAATGTTAAGAGAAGATGGAATGGTTATGGATGATGGTACCACAACAAGAATTTCGGAAAATCATTATCATATGACCACTACAACAGCTCAAGCTGCAAATGTACTTTCACATTTAGAGTATTATCTACAAATAGTTTGGCCAGAATTAAATGTTAATGTTGTTTCAACCACTGAACAGTGGGCTGGAGCTGCAATAGCTGGTCCAAAATCAAGAGAACTTCTAAAAAAATTATTTCCAGACTTAGATGTTTCAAATGAGGGATTACCATTCATGGGATATGTGGAAAGCAGCTTGTTTGGAGTTCCTGCAAAAATATTTAGAATTTCTTTTTCAGGGGAACTTGCATATGAAATTAATGTTGAGTCAGATTACGGTTTATCTACGTGGGAAAAATTAATGGAATTGGGTAAAGAGCTTAGAGTTCAACCCTATGGAACAGAAGCTTTATCAACGTTGAGAATTGAAATGGGACATGTAGCTGGGCCAGAATTAGACGGAAGAACTATTCCATCAGATGTTTCGCTTGACGGAATGGTATCAAAGAAAAAAGATTTTATAGGAAAAAGATCATTAGTAAAAGAAGCATTTATTAAAAATGATAGACAAAAAATAGTTGGTTTAGTTCCAACCGATAGAAAGTCAAGTATTCCAGAAGGATCTCATATCGTTTCAGATAAAAATGCAAAACTTCCCAACCCAAAACTTGGACATGTATCATCATCATGTTGGAGTGTAGAAAATAATAATCCATTTTCTCTTGCAATAATGAAAGACGGAAAAAATATGATTGGAAAAAAATTTTTTGCTGTATCCCCAGTACATAAAAAAACTATTGAGGTTGAAGTTATTTCCTCTCACTATGTGGATTCAAAAGGAGAAAGAGTCAGATCATGAAAACTATTACTTCTATAGAAAATATTTATCAATCAGGTAAATTTGGGGATTATCAAAGTAAAAACGAAGAAAAATTAATTAAAGTTTCAGAAGTAAAAAATTTATTTATTTGTCAAGTTGTAAAATACAAAAATTTAAAAATCGATATTACAAATAAAAATATTGATGGTTTAAATTTACCAAAAGAACTTAAAACATGCACTAACTCTTCCACAAGAATATTATGGATAGGCCCTGAAAACTGGCTTGTTACAAGTTTAAAAAAAGATTTATTATTAGAAATAAATAATAATTTTAATTCAAATGAATTTGCTGTAACTGACTTATCACATTCAAGGGCAGTATTAGAAATTGAAGGCGAACTATCTAATGAAGTTATTAAAAAAGGATCTCCTCTAAATATAAATGATCTAAAGGAGGGAAATTGCGCAAATACTGTTTATAACGGAATTACCGTTACTATAGATTTTATTAAAGATGAAACAAAAACAGTAAGATTTTTTGCTTTAAGAAGTTTTGGTGAATCTTTATATGAATCCTTAACTGATGCTTGTTTAGAATACGGATATATAGCAAAATAAATTTTTTTGCCGAACCTGCCGCATCAAAATATTTTTTTTTTAGTATATATTTTTTAATTAAATTTTAATTATGAAAATTTTGTTAATACTTGGAAATCAACTATTTCCTCTAAAAAGCTTAGATAAATACAAAAATGATCATATTGTTTTTATGTCAGAAGACTATGAATTATGTACATATGAAAAACACCATAAATTGAAAATTCTACTTTTTTTGTCTGCGATGAGATCTTATGCGGATCGATTAAAAGAAAATAAATTTAAAGTTGAATATAACAAGATTGACTCAAGAGATTTTAAAAAAGATTATTTAGATAAAGTTAAAAAAGTTATTAAGTCAAAAAAAATCAAAGAAATTACAAGTTTTGAAATTGAAGACAAATTTTTTGAAAATAAGGTAAAAAAATTCGTTAAAAAAAATGATCTAATTTGGAACAAAATTAAAACACCAATGTTTTTAAATTCTAGAGAAGAATTTAACGATTATTTATCAAAAAATAAAAGACCTTTTATGGCAACTTTTTATAAAGGCACAAGACAAAAATTAAATATATTAATGAAAAAAGATGGAAATCCCGAAGGTGGTAAATGGAGTTTTGATGAGGATAATAGAAAGAAACTTCCAAAAAATTTAAAAGTTCCGAAATTTCCAAAAATCACTGAAACAAAACACACAAAAAATTTAAAACCTATTATTGAAAAAGTTTTTAAAGATCATCCAGGAAGAACAAAAAATTTTTGGTTTGCAACTGAGTACAATGATGTTGTTAAGCTTCTTAATTTTTTCTTAAAAGAAAAATCAAATTTGTTTGGTGATTATGAAGATGCTGTGGATCAAAGTAATAATATTTTATTCCATAGCGCATTAAGTCCATATATTAATTTGGGACTTATAACTCCAGAATTTATAATTTCTAAAACTTTGGAATTTCATAAAAAAAATAAAATTAAATTTAATTCCTTAGAAGGTTATGTGAGACAAGTTATTGGCTGGAGAGAATTTATGAGAGGTATTTATCAAAAATATAGCGATGAAATGGAGACAAGAAATTTTTTCAAGCAAAATAGAAAGATGAAAAATTCATGGTATGAAGGCACAACTGGTCTACCACCTTTAGATTATGCAATTAAAAATGCATTACATCATGGTTGGTCACATCATATTGAGAGATTAATGATACTTTCAAACATTATGAACTTGTGTGAATTGAAACCCAAAATCGTTTACAAATGGTTTATGGAAATGTTCGTAGACTCCTCTGATTGGGTAATGGTACCAAATGTTTATGGAATGGGTTTATTTAGTGATGGAGGAATTTTTGCAACAAAACCATATATATGTGGATCAAGTTACTTTATGAAAATGATGGACTTTAAGAAAGGTGATTGGTGCAATACTATGGATGGTTTGTACTGGAGATTTATTAATAAAAATAGATCTTTCTTTTTAAAAAATCCAAGACTTTCAATGATGGTAAGAATTTTTGACAAAATGAAAACAGAAAGAAAAAAATTGATATTGTCAGAAGCCGAAAAATTTATAAATAACAATACATATGGCAATTAAAGTCTTTTTTAATAATTCATGCAGCGTTTGTAAATTAGAGATAAATCACTATAAAAAAATTGCTGATAGCAATTTAGAATGGATTGATATTACAAATAATGATGAAGCTTTAAAATTAACCTCTAAATCGCAAGAGGAGTTATTAAGAAGACTTCATGTAATTGACGATGGAAAGGTAATAGGGGGAGCTAAAGCTTTTGTTATAATTTGGTCAAAAATTCCAAAATATAATTTTTTAGCAAAAATATTTTCTATTAAACCTTTATTTTTTTTATTCCATTATGTTTATGAAGTAGTTGCGTACTTTTTATTCTTGAAAAATAAAAATCAACTAAGATGAATAAGCTAAATTTACCCTCTAAAATCTGTCCAATTTGTAAAAAGCCATTCGTTTGGAGAAAAAAATGGAGATTAAACTGGGATAGAGTTAAGTATTGCTCTAAAAGATGTTCTTCTAAATAAATTCCTGAATTATTTTTGGAATATAATTTTTAAAATTGAAAAAACCTTTGTTACAATACTTCCAAGAAAATTGATCAATTTTTCTATATAAAAAAGAAATATTTTTAAGATTATTTAAATTGATGAAGTCAAGATTTTCACCGACAGATGGATATAAAGCTAATAAATTTTCCTTAATATTTTTTAAATCTTGGATATTAATTATTTTACAATTAAACGATTTATTTTCTAAATTTACAATTTGATTATTTATAAGAGATTTTTTAAAGCTAAGAACTTTTTCATCTAATTGAATTTGTCTAGTATCATTTCCTTTGAATACAAAATAAATATTTTTAAATGATTGGTTGTTAAAATCAGATTGTTCAAAAGATAGGTTATTTTCAAATATTAATAGATCCTGATTGCTAGATAAATTTGAGTTTATAAAGCTATTATTAATAATAGAGTAATTTCTATCATCTATTACTTGGGCTGGGTTCTCATTAAGTTTGATGTTGCTAAATCTATTATTAGTAAACTTTTTTATATTCCATTCTAAAGCAACATAATTTTTACCTTTGGTTTGAACTCCCGCTACCCATCTCCAACCCAACGTATTAGAAGCACTGTCTCCATCATAAAGATATTTTGTAAAAAACTCTGCACCTAATTGCCAGGGTAAACCAAGAGTAAAAATCCAAATACTCGCGAACCACATTCTTGTATGATTATGTAGATAATTATAATTTTTTAGCTCATTCACCCAATTATCAAAACATTCTATTTTTGTTTTTCCGTTAATAGCACTTAAATAATTTTGATTGTTTTGAAAACTTGGTTTTATTTCTTTTAAATCTTTTAAAAAATCCATCCATACTTTTGGCCTTAACTCCAACCAACCTTTCCAATATATTCTCCAAAATATCTCTTGAATAAATTTTTCGCTTCTTAAAAAAGAAAATTTTTTTAAGCATTTATTTAAAATTTCTAATTCGCTGATAATTCCATGAGTTACATAAGGAGATAAACAAGAAATGTTTGATCTATTGTTTGGTCCAAAGTCAAAGTTTCTTAATCTTGAGTATTCCACAAGATTTTTATTAATGAATTTTTCAAGTTGTTGTGTAGCAAATTCTCTCGAAGGCTCAAAATTCATAATTATTATATTTAATCTTATTTATTTTTCTATGTTTGGAGAAACGACCTCTAACCCTTTTTCTCCAAATTATATAACTTTTTCTTTTTAAATTTTTTCTCATGATAGATATTACATCTGCTTCGGTAAGACCTGTTCTTTTTTTTATTTCTTCAAAGGAAACTTTATCAGACCAAGCCATGCCAATGACTTCATCAATATTTTTACTCATCAATTATTTATTAATTTAAACTAGATTTACCGCCATCAACACCAAATATCTGTCCAGTTATCCATGAACTTTCTTCAGTAAGTAAAAATTTTGCCATTGATGCCGAATCTTCAGGCTTACCTATTCTTTTCATTGGGTGAGATTTAGCTATTCCTTCAGTAATTAATTTATTTTTTAGAATTGTTTGGGACATTTTTGAGTCAGTTATACTTGGAGCAATACAATTAACTTTTATATTTGGTGCAAATTCAGCTGCTAATGATACAGTTAATCCTTCTATAGCACCTTTTACGGATGATATTATTGAATGATTAGTAAAACCTTTCTTAACTGCCACAGTTGAAAAAAGAACAATTGATCCATTATTTGTTTTTAAATTATTTTGTAAACCTTTAATTATTTCAATTATAGGAAAAAAGTTTAAATCCATACATTTTTCAAAATCTTCTTTTTTTGAAATTTTTAAAGGTTTTAAATCTATCGATCCAATACAATAAGCAAGGCCTGCTACATCTATATTACTAAAATTATTTTTTATAGTTTCTGATATATCATCTTTTAAAACGTCTAAAATTGTATATTCGCAATTTAATTTTGATGATAGTTTTTTAATTTCCACCTCATCTTTACCAATAATATGTATTTCTTTATTTGATTTGTATAGTTGTTCAGAAAGGCTTGATCCGATAGATCCTGTAGCACCAAATATTAAATATTTTGACATTTTAATTAGGGTTTCTTGGATCTTTTATTGTTTTAATTTTTTCTATGAAACCAGATAGTTTTGCACTTATATAAATGACGTATACTAAGCAAAAACCCAGTGCCATTGTTGATAAAAATACAAACAACGCACTTAAAAATTTTTCAGTAAACCAATTTTCTACTCCAGATCTGGAAAAATACAAAATATTCCAGAATAGTAAGAAAAAAAGTTCGTAAGTAATTATTATTTTATACATTTTAATTTAGAATAATTCTAAATTGAAGAACTAATTCTTAAAAAAAGTTTTTCAATGTAATAATTTATATATGAGACAATTAGGTGTTAGTTTTACCTAATAAATTAACCATTAAAACACCAGCGACAATTAATCCAAGACCTATAATTACATATATGTTTGGAATCTGTTTAAATTTATACATTCCTACAATTGTTGTTGCTATAATACAAAGTCCTGCGAATGAAGCGTAAGTTATACCTACCGGAATTGTTTTCATAACAAGAGACAAGGTATACATACATCCAACAATAGTTACCGCAGTTATGATACTTGGTAACAATACAGTGAAACCTTGCGCACCTTTAGCAAAACCATTTGATGCAGTCCCTAAAACAACCGCAACAATTAAAATTATATAAGCTGATATATTAGTCACAATTAAAGATTATTATTAATTAGTAATTTTATCTACAAATTTTTTTGTTGGTGGACCTACAACTAGAGATGTAATTATTGCTATTGGTAAACCTACTGACCATGCTTTAAAAAATCTTTGAGGATATTCATTATCCATTCCAGTGTTAATATATGTAATAATTAATGTCATAAACAAACTCATTCCAAAACCCATAATCAAAATAAAAATAAAATTAGAATATTTTTTTTTAAACATTTTTCTATTAATTTATAACACATCTAGCTGTAATTTTATTACCGTCATGGTCACGGACATAACCATAATAATTTCCATCTGATCTTAATCCTGGAGCTCCTTCATCAATAGCACCATTATCTAGTGCTGTTTTATGAAATTTATCTACTGCCTCTTTTGTTTCAGCTGCCAAAGCAACCATTGTACCATTTCCTGCATTAGCATTTTCTTTATTGTGAGGCTTTGTAATATAAAACTTTGCTCCATCATTTTCACTAAAACCGTATCCAATATATCTTTCTGTTACGGTAACTCTTTTCATTTTAAGATGAGCTAATATAGCATCGTAAAACTTACTTGATTTTTCAAGATCATTAGTCCCAACCATTACAAAACCAATTGCTTTATTCATTAACAATCTTTATTTAGGCATTGGTGTTGCGCCAGTTTCTAAAGCAATTATCTTACCATCTTTATACTTGTAAACTGCCATTACAGCCTCAACATTTCCATCATCAAATGTTACAAATGCATGGTGTATACCAACTTCATTATTTTCATAAACCACTCTTGTTTTATCTTGTTTAATGTCACCACTCATTGCCCATTTGATTACATCAGCTTTACTTAAAGCATTACCTGATTTATGCATTGTGAATTTAAAATCATCATGCAAAAGCTCATTCATAGCTGCTTCATCTTTATTGGCCATTGCAGATGAATATTTTTCTAATATAGACATATTATTTTTCCCCTTTAATTTTTTATGAATAAATTTTATCTGCTAAGCCGTAGCAAAGTACGGCGCTTAACAAAGTTAAAACACCAGGTGCAATTATTCCTTCGATAGAAGTTTTGCTGTTAACACCTAAATTACCTTTTTGATGAGACCAAATCGCAAATATAAAAGCTGCAGCATTTTGTAAAAATATTAAATTAAAAAAAGCCCATGTATTTTCTAAACCTGCGGGTCTTATAAAGCCTACATATATTGCCATCAAAACTGAACCAACAAAAATAGATCCAAAAAATCTAGTCATGATCGCTGCTCCATCGCCCATACCGTATTGATCAACAAAAGCTTTAGTTGTGAATAAACATCTAAATGCATAAAAAGCAAATGCTGCGAAGTGAACTATAAAAACTATTAAGTAAAAAATTCCATTAAATTTTTCAATCATCTTATGCTCCTTTAACTATTATAAAATTTCCGACAGAATTATCCAACCGTATCTGCCTTACCGGTTTGTATTCTTCAGAGTTATACCATTCCAGTGCTTTTTCATAAGAAGAAAATTTAATCACTACAGTTCTAGGATATTTCCATTCACCTTCAAAGCATTGAAATTCACCGCCTCTTACTAAATATTCTCCACCAAATTTTGTAACTATATCTGTAACTTTTGCTAAATATTCTTTGTAGTCTTCAGGGTTAGTTACTTCTATTTGTGTAATTGCATATCCAGTCATTTTTATTAATTCTTATAAAACTTTATTCATTTCCCACATTTGAACGCTTTCAATACATTCATCATAAATAGGTTTTGCAATTGGATTTTGACCAGTAACAAATTTTTTCATTTCCTCTTCATTATGAACAGATACTTTAAACATAACATAACTTTTATCAGGCGCTATTGCTGGAACTGTTTTTTCAACATGAGCAATGGTTTTCCTTACTCCCATTCCTTCATCTGATTGCATCCATCCCATGAATTTTTCAAACTTCCCTTCACCAGATTTAAATTTTGCTAGTGCTAGCATTTCTTTTTCCATATTTTCTCCTTTTTTTTAATTAATCTACACTATTTTGGATAGTCTGCCATTCCTTCTTTATCTTTTTATTAATATTGATTAGATCCTAGTTCATCTATTTTTTCTTTCGAACCAGGTATTAAATTGTAAACATATAAATCACAGTTTTTAGAACCTTTTTCATCAAAAGGCTGTCCATATATCTCATCAGTGATTTCTATCATTTTTTTGTTAACTTCATCTTCATTCATTCCATTTTCTATAAGGTACATAGTTAGAAATTTTTTGCCTCCAAGCGAATGTTCTATGTTTTCCAAACTCAATTTATCTTGAGTTAAAAAGCTATGAGCAGCATATAATCCAAGACATTTAACTAATTTTTCTTTATCAGATTTGTTAACTTTGGCATTGGAAGATGAGAACGATAAAATAATAAAAAGGGTAAAAATTAAAAAGTTTTTCATAGAATATACTAACTTACAATATTAAGTATTTGTTATGCTTTTATTGCAACTCTTTTATGAAAATTTTAATTAGATAGCTAGCGGTTGAAAATATTAGATTTGATCTAAAGTTAAACCTTTCAAGTTTGCTGGAACAGCTACATCCATCATTTTAGGATTTGCTAAATTAAGATTATTCATAATTTCAGCATACTCCTCTTTTGAACTTACTTGAAGTCTAGGATTATTATTTTTTTCTATTTCAATTGTTGAATTCTTTTTTCCATTATAATCATGCGCTGGATATACTAAAGTTTTCTCAGGCAATTTAAGTAATTTATTAAATAGAGAGTCATATGCATCATACGAACTACCATTTTGAAAATCTGTTCTTCCTGTTCCGTTTATTAAAAGAGTGTCTCCAGTAAAAATTCTATCATTCATAAAATAGCTATAGGAGCAATCAGTATGACCTGGTGTATAGATTGCTTTGAGTTCAATATTTTCAACATTTATTTTTTCGTTATCTTTTATTTTTAAGTCGATTACTTCTGATTTTGATTTCTCTCCCATTATTCTTGTGCAATTTGTTTTTTTGTGTAACTCATTCAATCCTGTTATGTGATCAGCATGAATATGAGTATCAATAACCTTAACTAATTTTAAATCTAAATTTTTTAAAACTTTTATGTATTCGTCTGTATGCTCAATTACTGGATCTATAATTAGAGCTTCACGTCCCTTGCCACTTGATATAATGTAAGTATAGGTTGAAGATTTGTTATCAAATAATTGTTCAAATATCATCGTTAAAAATAAATATTATAAAAAATTGCATAGCAAATCAATCTTGTTTATAATTATTCTAAAAAATTAAAGAGAGGATAAAAAATGACTTTAAAAATAAATAGTGTTGCTCCAGACTTTAAAGCGAGCACACAAGAGGGTGATATTTCTTTTCACGAGTGGTTAGGAGATAGTTGGGGAGTTTTATTTTCACACCCAAAAGATTTTACACCAGTTTGCACAACAGAATTGGGTACACTAGCAAAAATGAAACCAGACTTTGATTCAAGAAATGTTAAAGTAATTGGTTTAAGTGTAGATCCTGTTTCTGATCATGTTAAATGGTTGGATGATATTAAAGATGTTTGCGGAATGAAACCTTCTTATCCAATTATAGCAGATGAAAAATTAGAAGTAGCAAAACTTTATAATATGCTAGAGGGAGATGCTGGAACAACTTCAATGGGACGTACAGCAGTAGACAATGAAACAGTTAGAACTGTTTATGTTATTAGACCTGATAAAAGAATTGGATTATTTCTAACTTACCCAATGACAACTGGAAGAAACTTTCAGGAAATTTTAAGAGCAATAGACTCGATGCAGAGAACAGCAAAACATAAAATTGCAACACCAGCTGACTGGAAGCCTGGAGAAAAAGTAATTATTGTTCCTAAGGTTACAAATGAAGAAGCGAAAAAAATATATCCAGATGGATGGGAAACTATAAAACCATATTTAAGAAAAGTTCCAGATCCAATAAAATAAGAAATATATAAATTTAAACCAACAATCTTTTTACTAAGATTGTTGGTTTTTATTTTTAAGATCTATATTTGTTCATTGAAACTTGTGCTAACAGTAAATTAGGATCAATAAATATTTTAGATTCTTTTATTTTTTTGAAAGACTTATAAGCAAAAATTGCTATCGGTAACTCCGTACATCCAAGAATAATTTTTTTACATTTCATGCTTATCAAATAATTTATTGCTGGTTTAATTGCTTTTTCTGCTTCTTTAACTTTTCCCATTTTTACCAGCTTGATAGCTTTGTTTACATTTTTTTTTTGTATTATTTTTTTTGGACTAATTATTTTAAAATCTTTATCGAAATATTTATTATAAACACCAGTTTTTAATGTAGCTTCTGTAGAGAGAAATCCTATTTTTGAATATTTTTTACAAGTTTTTTTTGTATATTTATAAACTTCTTTAGGCATACTGAGTATTGGGGTTTTTATTTTTTTTTGCAAATCTTCATACCAATAATGTGCAGTATTGCATGGGATCACAATAAACTTACATTTATCTTTTTCTAATAATTTACACCCCGCAACTAAACTCTTAAGAACATTATAATATTTTTTAATATTTTCAGGTCTTTTTGGAATGTTAGATTTATTATATAAAATAAATAGAGGATATTTTTGATCAGTTTTTCCTCTATTTAATATTGCAAGCTTATTACAAAAATCAAGACCGGCTTGAGTTCCCATTCCTCCTAAAAT
>CACAHI010000012.1 GCA_902532225.1 uncultured Pelagibacteraceae bacterium | reverse complement strand
ATTTTTTTCCATTAATCCTAGTAAATCTTTTGGAAAAAAATCTTTAGAAATCTTTTTTTTTTTAATATTTCTATGAAAAAGGTCTGCCCCTTTTTCTTTACAATTTTTAATATGTTCTGCACTTTTAAATTTCTCATTATTATATTCATCATGAGCAAATGCATCAAATTTTTCGTGTATTTTTTCTGTACTTCCAAAAGAAGAAAAGCTCCATCCAGCTTGTGCAATCGTTGATATTTTATATCTAGAATTTCTTAAGTATTGAGGTTCGTGTTTATCAATGACTTTTTTAGTTGTCGCAATAGTGCCAATCCATTTTTCTAAATTTAAATAATTACAATTAAGATGAAATAAGAACTGTTCAAAACCAGCTGGTAAAATTTTATTTTGGTCACTCATTTTAATTAAATTTATTTTGTTCACTGAAGGTATTTCATCTAAATCACTAATAAGCACTACATCATCTCCGGAAAAATTTTTACATGCTTCACGAATATAGTTTCTTTGATAATTTTCAATTTTCCAGGTTTTACCACCTTTAACATTTTCAAAAATCCAACCTTCTTTCTTTGAAATTTTATCAACATCAATCTCTAATTTATGGTAATTTATTTTATCACTGAATTCTTTTAATTCATTTTTTAATAATTTTTCAAAATTCCATTCTTTTTTTTTTCCTTGATGGGTGTGATCAGCCTCGATGATTACAAATTTATCTATAACTTGATTAAGATAGCTTAATCTCAGTTTTACTAACTCTTCTTCATTAAAGAAAATAAATGCATCTATTATCATAAACTGTTATTTATAAATTATTATTTAAAAAATAATATTAATTTATGAATAATATAAAATTTGCAGGCTTTGGTTGGGATGGATATACCGGTCAAATCACTAGAATTAAAGAAGGCTTTAAATCATTGGGGCATGAACTAACCTATGATAATCCTGATATTATTTTTTGTAATGATCCAGGCCAGTATTTAAAAGCAATTCAACACAAGCAGAAATACCCTAAAGCTTTTTTGATATTAAATTTTTTAGATATTCCTTGGCACTTTCCTGATGTGTTAAAAAAAATAACTAACGAAGCTAAACTAATGAAAATAGCCGATATGGTAACTGTTATAAGTCATAAAGTGAAAAAAGATTTATCAGGATTTTACGAAGGCAAGATAGAAGTAATTTATAATCCAATTAAAGATGTAGAATATAATTCAGATACTAAAAAAGAAAATGAATTTTTATATGTTGGAAGAGCAAATGACCCTGTAAAAAGAATAAAACTTGCTTATGAAGCTTTAAAAATTTTAAATAAAGAAAACGAATTAATAATTTGTGGTATGGAAGATCCAAAATTTGGTAAATACATGGGAGTTGTTAAAGATGATGAATTAGGCAAATTATATAATAAAAGTAAAATAGTATTACTACCATCCAAAGCAGAAGGACTAGGTTTAACAATGATAGAAGGAATGGTTTGTGGATCTGTACCAATTGTGTGTTCAGATAATTTAACTGCTAAAGAATTTATTTCTGATGAGTTTGTTGCTGAGCCAAATCCAGAGTCTATAAAAAACAAAATCGAGGAAATAAATAAAAATTATGAAAAATTTCATAAATTATCCTTAGAATATGCTGAAAAATTTAAAATACAATTTAATAAAAAAAAAATTGCAAAAAATATTATAGATATTTTTTCAAAATACAAAAAATGAAAAAAAAAATAAAATTAAGCGATGTGACTCTTGTTGCGGTAACATCTATAAAAGAAGATCTTGTTCAAGATGCATTAAAGATAAGCTCACACGAAGTAGAATTTTCATCAATTAAATTCCTTACATCCAAAAAACCAAAAATAAAATTTTCTGAGATTGAATATATTGATGTTCCTGAAATGAATTTAAACGAATATTGTAATTTTTTAGTAAAAGATTTATATAAATATTTTGAAACATCTCATTGTTTATTGATTCAAGAAGATAGTTTTGTAGTAAATCCCAACCAATGGAAACAAGAATATTTAAATTATGACTACATTGGAGCTCCATGGACAAAAATAATTCAGCCCATAAAAAATAAAAATATAGAACTAAAAAATAGAGTCGGAAATGGAGGTTTTTCTCTAAGAAGTAAAAATTTGCTTAGTGCTTGCAAAGATTTAGATTTTAATAATCTATTTAAAAAATATTCAATGAACAACGAAGATGTTATAATTTGTCATTATTTGTATGAAGATATGTTAAAAAAAGGAATAAAGTTTGCTCCACCTGAATTAGCTGCTAATTTTTCAATGGAACATGAACCTACCATCCTAGATTTTGGTTTTAATCGTGATCAGGTATTTGGATTTCATGGAAAACATCTTGCAGGTTATTTTAAAAAAAAATTTATTAATAAATTGAAATCAGAACAATTAACTTAATTTAAATTATAATTTATGAATGAACAATTATACAAATTAATTAATTTTAATGAAAAAATAAACATTGTAGATATTGGTGCGAGCCCATTATTAGATAATGTAAATAAACATAAAAAAAAAGGGAGAACCTGAATTCTCAAGCTATCAAAATTTAATGAATTCAGATTACTTTAATTTAATTTGTGTGGAAGGACATGAGCCTGCTTACAATGATTTGAAAAAATTAAAATATAATAACTCAGAGTTTTTAAATTATGTTGTCGGTGATGGGTCTGAAAAAACATTTAATATTTGTAAAGGTGAAGATATGTCTTCTTTGCTTATACCATCTAAAAAATCTATGGAAACATTTTCTATTTATAAAAAAAGAGCTGAAATATTAGATAGAAAAAAAGTTAAAACCAAAAAATTGGACGATATTGACGAAATACAAAATGTAGATTTTTTACAAATGGATGTTCAGGGAAGTGAATTAGAAATTATAAAAAACGGAATAAATAAATTATCAAAAGTATTATTTATAGAAACAGAAATTTCATTTGTAAATCTTTACGAAAATGAACCAACATTTGGGGAAATGGATATTGAATTAAGAAAATTTGGTTTAATACCTCACTGTTTAACTAAAAATCATATTTCAAAAAATATTATTTCACCAATGGTTTTAAATAATGACCCATTCAAAAATTTAAATCAGATTGTTCAAACAAACATGGTATATGTAAAAGACTTCAGATATTTAGAGAAATTAAGCGATATAGAAATCAAAAAAATATGCATCGTTGCTCATTATTGTTATAAATCTTGGGATCTAGCTTTTAGATGTATAATGTCATTAATTGAAAGAAAGATATTAGAAACAAAAGTTATTGATGAATATAGAAATATTTTAAAAAATGAAAACCTTGAGAGAAATATATAAAAATCACTCTGGAAAAGTTTCTGATAAGTGGGATATTTATTTAGATACATATGAGGAAAAACTTTCATCATTAAAAAAATCACCTATAAAACTATTTGAAATTGGAGTTCTTAACGGAGGATCTTTAGAAATTTTTTCTAAATATTTTGAAAATGCAGAATTAATTTTGGGATGCGATATAGACAAAAATTGTCAGAAATTAAAATATACTGAAAATAATATTAAGCTTATAGTTGGAGATGTAAACAGTGACGAAATTTCAAATCAAATAATTAAAAATGGAGATTTTGATATTATAATTGATGATGGATCACATACATCAAAAGATATAGTAACTTCTTTTTGTAAGTATTTTAAGCATTTAAAATATGATGGAATTTATATTGTAGAAGATTTACATGCAAGCTACCAAAAAGAACATGGGGGTGGTCTTTTCTATCCAATTTCATCTATGAATTTTTTTAAAAAATTAGTAGATATTATTAATTTTGAACATTGGGGAATAAATAAAGAAAAAAATTTTATTCTAAGGACTTTTAAACAAAATTATCAAATCAATATGGATAGTGTAAATTTTGATGAAATACACTCAATAGAATTTATAAATTCCTTGTGTTTTATAAAGAAAAAATTACCTAAAGAAAACGAGCTAGGCAAAAGACATGTTGTTGGCAACGATGCTATGGTTGTTCCTGATAGGAAAAAATATCACGATACTAAAGTCCAAATTCTTGATCAAAAAAATAATCCTTGGTCTAATACTGAAACACTGCCCGAAGAAGAATTGGCAATACTAAAAAAAAAGTAATTTTTGAAATTAAATATTAATGGTGGGCGATCCAGGACTCGAACCTGGGACCAATACATTATGAGTGTACTGCTCTAACCAACTGAGCTAATCGCCCCAATTTTTAATACAAATATATCATTTTTTATTTCTAATCAATTAAAGATAAAATGGTGGGCCGTGTTGGTTACGCTCCAACTACCCCTGCAATGTCAATGCAGTACTCTACTATTGAGCTAACGGCCCTTAACTTTCTAAGAAACTTTTTAACTGTTTTGATCTGCTAGGATGTTTAAGTTTTCTAAGCGCTTTAGCTTCAATTTGTCTTATCCGTTCTCTTGTTACTGAAAACTGCAAACCAACTTCTTCAAGGGTATGATCTGTGTTCATTCCAACACCAAATCTCATTCTTAACACTCTTTCTTCTCTAGGAGTTAAAGTTGAAAGTATTTTTGTAGTAGCTTCACTTAGGTTAGATTTGATTGCTTGCTCTAATGGTGCTAGAGCTTTAGTGTCTTCAATAAAATCTCCAAGACTACTATCCTCTTCATCTCCAACAGGTTTTTCTAATGAAACAGGTTCTTTTGAAATTTTTAAAACTTTTCTAACTTTTTCCAATGGCATTCTAAGTTTTTTTGCTAATTCTTCAGGAGTGGCTTCTCTACCAAACTCACTTAGTATTAACCTTTGAGTTCTTACTATTTTGTTAATTGTTTCGATCATGTGCACCGGGATTCTAATCGTTCTTGCTTGGTCTGCTATCGATCTTGTTATTGCCTGTCTTATCCACCATGTTGCATAAGTTGAAAACTTGTAACCTCTTCTATACTCAAACTTGTCTACGGCTTTCATTAATCCAATATTTCCCTCTTGGATTAAATCTAAAAATTGCAAACCTCTATTTGTATATTTTTTTGCAATTGAAATTACTAATCTTAAATTAGCTTCGACCATTTCTTTTTTTGCTATTCTAGATTCTTTCTCGCCTTTCTGGATTCTACTTACTAATTTTTTAAATTCAGTTATAGATATTCCAAGTCTTTGGCTAATTTCAACTAATCTTTCTCTAATATTTTTAAATTCATCTTTATTTTTTTGAAAAAATTTTTTCCAAGTTTCGTTAGTATCTAAAAATTTTTTTAAATTTGGATTAATTTCATTTCCAATATAAAATTTTATAAATTCACTTCTTGAAATCTTGCTATCCAAAGCCA
This sequence comes from uncultured Pelagibacteraceae bacterium, assembly GCA_902532225.1. Taxonomy (GTDB): domain Bacteria; phylum Pseudomonadota; class Alphaproteobacteria; order Pelagibacterales; family Pelagibacteraceae; genus Pelagibacter. The sequence continues at coordinate 23,394 of CACAHI010000012.1, read as the reverse complement.
ATCTCAAAAGATTTCCTTCAAGTGAAATAGTTTTTTTGTTTTCATTATAATGTTTTTGAACTAATTCTTCCAATACTGAAGGGGACAACTGTAGCGATTTAATTTTTTCTAAAATACTTTCAACTAATTTATTATATCCTTTTTCTTTAGCTGAAGAAAAAGTTTTTGAAGATAAAACTGATTCTAATCTCTCTCGATGGTATTTTAATAATTTATTATATTCTTTTGTTAATTGAGTAACTGTTAAAAGTACTTTTGGTTTAATTTCACTTTCCATCGCTGCAAGAGTGGGGTTAAATTCATCTCCTTCTTCATTGCTATTTGTTTCATCACGTTTTTCTTCATTGGTTTCGTTCTCAGATGACTCTTTTTTTTGTTTAGACACATTGGAACTTTCATCTTCCATATAGTTTGTGTCTATATCGATTATTTCTCTTACTAAAATTTCATCTTTTTGTAATTTTTCGTTCCATTCGTTAAACTGTTGTGCGGCTATTGGGCTTTGACATAATGCATTTAACATTACATCCTTGCCTGCTTCTATTCTTTTTGCAATTGCAATTTCTCCTTCTCTAGAAAGTAATTCAACACCGCCCATTTCGCGGAGATACATTCTTATAGGGTCATCACTTTTTTCAAGAGTTTTTCCTTCTTCTTTAGAGGAATTTTCTTTTTTTCTTAATACCTTAAAATCAGACTTTTTTTGAACAAGTATTATTTTTTCATTTAAGATATGAATAAAGGCTTGTGCAAGATTATCTCCTGAAAGATTCCTTTTACCTAACGATTTGCTCAATTCTTCATGAGTTATAAATCCTCTATGGACACCTCTGCCCATAAGTCTCGCAAATGATTTTGTTATTATTCTTTCCACAATATTTAAAATAGTCCGGAAGACTTATATAATCTTAATTGTAAAAAAATCTAGGATTAATTTGTGTAAATTAATTGATTTTTTGCATTTTTTTGAGTTCTCTAATCTCATTAAAAGTAGCCTCACTCAAATCTTCCGAAAATTTTGATTCCAATTCTTCGATTCTGAATTCTAGTTCATGGTTTTTTAAATCTCTAATTATTTCATTTAAAAGTTCATAAATTTTTTCTTCATTTTTTTTATTATTATTTATTATGTATTTTATTGATGCATATTTTTTAACTCTTTCTATAAGCTGACTATCAATATTCAAATCTTCTACTGTAAATTGATCATTTGATTTAAATTTCGAAAGTATCTCTTCAAAAATTAATTGATTTTCCTTAGTAAAAATTTTTACATTTTTTATTAAATCTAATTTTTCATAAAAGAGATTTAAATTTTCTATAATTATATAAAGAAATGAAAATTCTTTTAACTCAATTTGACTTAAATTTCTTGTTTCATTAAATTGTTTTTGAGTTGATTTTAATGATTTAGTTGGTTTGGTGTAAAATTTTTTTTCTAATTTATTTATATTAGGAGTCAGTTGAGATATTTTTTCCAAAAAAAATTCTAAAATATACTTTTTAATGAATTCGTCCCTAATTGAATTAGCAATAGATCTTAGATTTTTTTCAAATATTGCCAAGGATGAAGGATTATCATCGGTTTGTTTTTTATAATGATAAAAAATAAATTCATGTATAGAAATTAAGTTTTTTTCTGAAAAATTAATAAAATATTCCCTCCCATGTTTATTTGCAAAGCTATCTGGGTCATTGCCATCTGGAAGAAACAAAAAAGATATTTTTTTTTCTGGTTTAAGTTCTTTAATTGAATTCTCTGCAGCTCTTAAAGCAGCTTTGTAACCACTAGTGTCGCCATCAAAACATATTATAACATGATCAAAAAATTGATTTAAAATAACAATTTGCTTTTCTGTTAATGATGTTCCAAGGTTCGCTACAGCATTATCAATTCCATTTTTACTAAGTCCAACAACATCCATATAACCTTCCACAAGATATATGTTATCAACTTTGTTAGATAATTTTCTCGCTATATCTAAATTATAAAGATTTGATCCTTTTTTAAAAAAGGTTGTTTCAGGAGAATTTATATATTTAGCAACATTATCTTTTTCACTTATTATTCTTCCTCCTAAAGCAATCGGCTGACCTGATATATTATTTATAGGAAATATAATCCTATCTTTAAATCTATCCACGTATATTTTTTTTCTTTCATTAAAATAAAATAAACCTGATTCTTTTAATTTATTTTCATGGAATTCTTTTTTTAATTCATCATAAATATTGGAAGTTCTTTCTACATATCCAATTTTAAATTTTTTTACTTCATTGATTGTTAAATTTCTATTTTTTAAATAATCTTTTGCAATTTTAGAAGAGCTATTTTTTATTAACGCATCATGATAAAAGTTTATGTATTTATTATAAAGTGAAATATATTCTTTCCAATTTTTTTCTCTTAATTCATCTTCTTTCGAAAATGTGTAAGGTCTCATTCCCGCTAAAAGTGCTAAAGTTTTTACAGCTTCACCAAATTTTAAATTTTGTGTTTTCATAACGAAATCAAAAATATTTCCATGCTCCCCAGTGCTAAAACAATGATAAAAACCTTTTTCATCATTAATTGTAAAAGATGGTGTTTTTTCGTTTTTAAAAGGTGAAAGCCCAACAAATTCTTTCCCCCTTTTTTTTATACTAATGCTTTTAGAAACTACTGTTGAAACTTTTAACCGTGTTTTAATTTCATCTAAGTACTCTTTTGGATATTTCATTTGTTTAACATTTGTTTAAGTATGCTGCCTGCTTTTGAAAAATCTAAGCTATCAGAATGATTTTTTTTTAATTCTCCCATTACTTTGCCCATATCTTTAATTGAAGAAGCACCTAGTTTTTGAATTACCTCGCTGCATAATTTTTTTGTCTCATCTTCTCCTAATTGTTTTGGAAGATAACTTGAAAGTATATTTGCTTCACTTTGCTCAACTTCTAAAAGATCATTTCTATTATTTTTCTTATATATATCTATTGATTCGGATCTTTGTTTTATCATTTTTTTTAACAGTTTTTTTATATCTTCATCAACTGTCTCTTTCTTATCTGGACCTGATCTATTATTAATATCTAAATCTTTAATTCCTGCTAAAATTAACCTGTAAGTTGATATTTTATTCTTATCTTTTGATTTTAAAGCATTTTTATAGTCGTTATCGATTTTTTCTCTTAAAGACATTTTTTTAATCTAACTTATAGAAAATTTTGTTCAAAATAAAAAATTATTTTTTTAAAACTTAATTACATATGTTGCGGAAATTTAGGTTTTATTGTATTAACCTTTAACTCATGAGTTGTAATTGAACAAAAAACAAAAAATTAACTCAGCAAATTATTATCGTTTTTACCCAGGTATTTTAGTTCTTGAAAATAAAACTGTTTATAAAGGCATAGGCATTGGCTATGAGGGAACTGCCACAGGAGAAGTGTGTTTTAATACATCATTAACAGGATACCAAGAAATTATTTCTGATCCATCATATGCTGGTCAAATAATTAATTTTACATTCCCACACATAGGAAATGTTGGAACTAATAATGAGGATATTGAGTCTGATAAAATTTGGACTAAAGGAATCATTCTAAACTCAGAAATAACAAATCCTTCTAACTATAGATCTTTAAAAAGTTTAGACTTATGGCTAAAAAAAAATAAAATTATAGGTCTCACAGGGCTGGATACAAGAAGCTTAACAAATTATATTAGAGATAATGGCGCACCTAAAGGCACTATTTCATATAATAAAAAAGGTAATTTAAACATAAAAAAACTAATAAATAATTCTGTAAAGTGGACTGGATTAAAAGGACTAGATTTAGCAAAAACAGTTACAACTAAAAAAAAATATATTTGGAAAGGTTTTAAAACCTGGAAAAAAGAAATTGGTTATGAAAAAAATAAAAAAAAATTCTTTAAGATCGTTGCTATAGATTATGGAATTAAAAAAAATATATTAAGATATTTTTCAAATTTTAGTTGTGAAGTGATAGTTGTGCCTTGTAATCTTGAAGCTAAAGAGATAATTAAATTGAAACCAGATGGTATCTTTTTATCAAATGGGCCTGGTGATCCTGCTGCAACTGGAAAATATGCAATAAATATAATCCAAAAATTAATTAAAACAAATATTCCAGTATTTGGAATTTGTCTTGGACACCAACTTTTAGCTTTAGCACTCAAAGCAAAAACAAAAAAAATGAAATTGGGTCATAGAGGTGCCAATCATCCAGTAAAAAATCTAATTAATAATAAAGTTGAAATAACAAGTCAAAACCATGGATTTGAAGTAGTTAAAGAAAGCTTACCAAAATATGTTGAGATGACCCATAAATCTTTATTTGACAATTCTGTGGAAGGAATAAAACTAAAAAATAAACCTGTTTTTTCTGTTCAATATCATCCTGAATCAAATCCTGGGCCTCAAGATAGTCATTATTTATTTAATCAATTTATTAACGAAGTAAAAAAAAATGCCAAAAAGAAAAGATATTGATAAAATTTTAGTAGTTGGAGCTGGACCAATAATTATTGGCCAAGCATGTGAGTTTGATTACTCTGGTACTCAGGCTTGCAAAGCATTAAAAGATGAAGGCTATAAAGTAATATTAATAAACTCAAATCCTGCAACAATTATGACTGACCCGGGCGTTGCAGATAAAACTTACATCGAACCAATAACAGTAGATATTTTGGAAAAAATTTTAATAAAAGAAAAACCTGGTGCAATTTTGCCAACTATGGGAGGACAAACTGCACTAAATTTGGCAATCAAAGCAGAAAAAATTGGGTTGCTCAAAAAATATAAAATCGAATTAATTGGAGCAAATTCAAAAGCTATTTCTAATGCTGAAGATAGAAAAAAATTTAGAAAAAATATGAGTGATATTGGATTAAATCTTCCGAGGTCAGAAATTGTTAACAATATTAAACAAATTAAAAAATGTTTAAACAAAGTAGGGTTACCAGCAATAATTAGACCTGCATTCACACTGGGTGGACTAGGAAGTGGTATAGCCAAAACCCAAAAAGATTTTTTTAAACGTGTTAAAGAAGGCCTTGATGCGTCACCCGTAAATCAAGTTCTAGTAGAAGAATGTTTAGAAGGCTGGAAAGAATTTGAAATGGAAGTTGTTAGGGACAAAAAAGATAACTGCATCATAATATGCTCTATTGAAAATTTAGATCCTATGGGAATTCATACTGGAGACTCCATTACAATTGCGCCCGCTTTAACCCTTACTGATAAAGAATATCAGGTTATGAGAAATGCTTCTATTGCATGCTTAAGAAAAATTGGAGTAGAAACTGGAGGCTCTAATGTTCAGTTTGCAATCAATCCAAAAAATGGACGAATGGTAATTATAGAAATGAATCCTAGAGTTTCTAGATCTTCAGCACTTGCGTCCAAGGCAACTGGTTTTCCAATTGCAAAAGTAGCAGCAAAGCTTGCAATTGGTTACACGCTTGATGAATTAAAAAATGAGATTACTAAAGTTACCCCCGCATCTTTTGAGCCGACAATAGATTATGTGGTTACAAAAATCCCTAGATTTACTTTTGAAAAGTTTTCTAGCTCACCTGCAATATTAGGAACTTCAATGAAATCAGTTGGGGAAGCAATGGCTATTGGAAGAAACTTTAAGGAATCTCTTCAAAAAGCATTAATATCTTTGGAGATTGGTTTTTCAGGTTTGGATAGAATTTTTGATTTAAATAAGAATGATATTGAAAAAAAACTTAAGACCAATATCCCAAATAAAATTTTATTAATTGCTGAAGCAATACGTAAAAGAATCAATTTAAAAAAAATATACAAATTATCGAAAGTAGATCCTTGGTTCCTAGAGCAAATTAAAGAAATTGTAGATGAAGAAAATAAAATCTCCAAAAAAGGTCTGCCTAAAAACTTTAATGAATTTAATAGAATTAAGTCAATAGGATTTTCTGATAAAAAATTATCTCAACTAACTAAATTAAAAGAAAAAATCGTTAGAAGAAAAAGAATTGCTTTAAAAGTTTTGCCTGTATTTAAAAAAGTAGATACATGTGCTGCTGAATTTAAATCTTTCACTCCTTATATGTACTCAACATATCAAAGAAATTTTTCATTAAATACAGAATGTGAAGCAGATCCTTCTAAAAAAAATAAAATTATTATTCTGGGTGGTGGACCTAATAGAATAGGCCAAGGAATCGAGTTTGATTACTGCTGTTGCCAAGCAAGTTACTCTTTAAAAGAAGCTGGATTTGAAACAATAATGATCAACTGTAATCCAGAAACTGTTTCAACTGATTACGATACAAGTGATAGATTATATTTTGAGCCTTTGATTGAAGAATATGTTCACAACATAATTTTAAAAGAAAAATCAAAAGGAAATTTAATAGGCATAATTGCACAATTTGGAGGCCAAACTCCTATTAAACTAGCAAAATTTCTTAATGATAATTCTTTGCCAATAATAGGTACTCAGTATTCATCGATTGATTTAGCCGAGGACAGAGAAAGATTTAGAAAACTTTTAATTAAATTAAAATTAAAACAAGCAGATAGTGGAATAGCTAAAACATATGATGAAGCCATAAAAATAGCCTCGGAAATTGGCTTACCGCTTGTTGTGCGGCCTTCTTATGTATTGGGAGGCAGAGCCATGGAAATAGTTCATGAAAAAAGCCAACTAAAAAATTTTGTTCAAGAAGCATTTAAGGCTGCGGAAAATAATCCAATTTTAATTGATAGGTTTATTAATAACGCAATGGAAGTTGATGTCGATGCGATATCTGATGGTAAAGATGTTTTTGTTGCTGGAGTTATGCAGCATATCGAGGAAGCAGGGATTCACTCTGGAGATTCAGCGTGCTGTATGCCTCCAGTAGCTATTAAAAAAGAATTAATTGATGAAATTAATAACCAAACTAAAAAATTAGCATTAGCATTAAAAGTTAAAGGTTTTATGAACGTCCAGTTCGCAATTAAAAATGATGAAATTTACATTATTGAAGTTAATCCAAGAGCTAGTAGAACTGTACCTTTTGTTTCTAAAGCTAAAGGAATTCCTTTAGCCAAAATTGCTTCAAGAATAATGGCAGGAGAAAAATTAAAAAAATTTAATTTAAAAGATAAAAATAAAAACATTTTTGCTGTTAAAGAAGCTGTTTTCCCATTCAATAAATTTCCAAACGTCGACGTTTTGTTGGGTCCGGAAATGAAATCAACAGGAGAAGTAATGGGAATAGATAAAGATTTTGGTTTAGCTTATGCCAAAAGTCAAATCGCTTCGCAAAACTCTCTGCCAACCAAAGGACTGGCTTTTATTTCTTTAAAAGATAGACATAAAAATGAAGGGGTGGATTTAGCAAAGCAATTAGTAAAACTAGGTTTTACATTATGCGGAACAGAAGGGACTGCTAATAGAATTATTAAAAATGGCATTAAGTGCAAAAAAATAAATAAAGTTAGTGGAGGTTCTCCACACATAATTGATGTACTAAATTCAAAAAAAATTGCTCTAGTGATAAATACTGGTGGAGGAAAACGTGCATACCGTATTCAGGATTCTACATCTTTAAGAAGATCTACCTTGATAAATAAAGTTCCTTATTGCACAAATATGTCAACCGCTTATGCTTTTTTAGAGGCTATTAAATCATTAAAAACAAAAAAAATAGAAGTTAAGTCTTTACAAGAAATTTAATCTTCAACTTTCCAATCAGTTTTAAATGTAACATAATTTACTTGAAGACAACGTCTTTCTTTAACAATTTCTTTTTTTTCCATTCCATGCCAAGTATTCGGACCACTTGAAAAAAAATATCCATAATTATCTCTATATGGAAGTGTTTTAACTTTTTTTAATTCATTATCATAAAAATCAGTTCCTAAATCTTCACTTTCATTAAATTTATTTACAAAAAGTAGGCATGAAATAAGCTTTTCTTTAATATCGCAATGTGGTTTTAACCAAAAACCTTTTCGATCACATATAACTTCAACTCTAACATACGAATTAGATAAATCTTTTCCAATTAAACTTGAAATTTTTTCATAAGTTTTTTTATTTTGAAGTTCTTGAATAAAATTTGTTAAGTTTGGAAATTGATTTGAATTTTCCTTTGTTATAAAACATCTAAATTTTAAAGCTTTTCCCCCATCAGAAATACCTTCTCTAAACTTTCCTTCTCCTCCATCAATTGCTCTAGTTCCATCATAATTAAGATTATACTCGGTTGGATTAGCAATATCTGCATTAACAATCTCATTAACTTGCTCTTCAGTTAGTGGTTCATTTAATTCCCAATGAATAAATGGACTTTCAAATTTTTTAGATTTTTTTTCAATCGAATTTAAAAATGACATTATAATATTTGTTTTTTGATTTCTTCTGCTATTCTAGCTGTTTCATTTAAACTTTTATAGTTCCAAATCTCAAGTTTTTCATTTAAATTTTTTGTTATATTTAATCTTCCAAATAGTTCTCTAAACATTTTAAATCTTTGATCATTCTTTTTAGCTGGAATATCCGCAATATATATAGGTTTTCCTGTTATGGCTGCTTCTGATATCATCGAGGTAGAGTCGCAAGTTACAACAATATATTTTGCCAAAGATAGTCCTGAGAGATAAGCTTTTTTATCAATGTTAGTAATTATAAGATTTTCTTCACCCAATAATTCATGCGCCAGATTTATTGTTCTTTTAGGTGTTCTCATTGATGGAATTACTATAGTTTGCAAATTATTGTTATTCGAAATATTTTTAATTTTATCAAAAATATTTATTAAATTTTGATCATCATAATCATAGTATTTATTTGGACCCCCTAAAACTAATAACAAATAATCCTTATTTTTTTTAAGTTTTTCTTCAAGATAATTTTGATTGTTCTTTATTTCTTCTAAAGTTAAGTAGTGAATTGCTCCTTTTGATATAATAACATTTTTCCCATTTAAACTGTCATGCTCTGGGGCAATTACGAAATCAAAATTATTTAGCGAAACTTTAGGATCTTGAATGTGAATATTAAAAACTTTTTTTTTTGAATTTCTCTTAAAGTAAATTGAGGGAATTACACTTTTTCTTCCACAAGAAATTATTATATCAAATTCTGGAACATCAATTTTTTTAAAAACTAATTTTGAGACTGGAGTTAAATTAGGAGGAATCATTTTCCAAAAACTATTTAGTTCAACTTTCTGGTGAGTAAATTCGATATCTAAAGCTTTTGCTAAACCTTCGACTTGGCTTATCATGCCATGCATTCCTTCTGTTAATAATAACCCTTTTAATTTGCTCATTAATTACTATATAGCTTTGATATGAATCAAAATCCAACTAAACACACAAAAGTGTTAATAATTGGATCTGGCCCAGCTGGATATACTGCTGCAGTTTATGCTGCAAGAGCAATGTTAAAACCTATTATGGTTTCTGGTATGGAACCAGGTGGACAATTAACTACCACAACTGATGTTGAAAATTATCCTGGTTTTGCAGAAGTGATTCAGGGTCCTTGGTTAATGGAGCAAATGCGAGACCAAGCTAAAGCTGTAGGTACTGAAATGATCGAAGATCACATTTCTTCAGTTAATTTAAAATCAAAACCTTTTGAAGCAATAGGAGATGGTGATCAAAAATATACTGCGGACTCAATTATTATTTCAACCGGAGCACAAGCAAGATGGTTAAATATTGAATCTGAACAGAAATATAGAGGATTTGGAGTATCTGCGTGTGCAACATGTGATGGGTTTTTCTTTAAAGATAAAACAGTTGCGGTTGTTGGTGGAGGAAATGCTGCAGTTGAAGAAGCAATGTTTCTTACAAAATTTGCCTCAAAAGTACAATTAATTCATAGAAGAGATTCCTTGAGAGCTGAAAAAATGCTCCAAAGCAAATTAATGGCTAACAAAAAAATCGAAATTATTTGGGACAGTGTTGTCGAAGAAGTAATTGGAGACAATGACCCTAAAAATGTTAAGGGATTAAAAATTAAAAATGTAAAAACAAATAAAATTAATGAGTTAAAAATTGATGGTTTATTCATTGCAATTGGGCACGATCCAGCTACTCAACTATTTAAAGATCAATTGGATATGGATAAGGAAGGTTATTTAACAACAAAACCAGACTCAACAGAGACAAATATACCAGGTGTTTTTGCTGCAGGAGATGTTAAAGATAAAATATTTAGACAAGCAGTTACTGCTGCGGGAATGGGCTGTATGGCTGCTCTAGAAGCTGAAAAATTTTTGTCTAAATAAAAAATTATGTGTCCTATATGCTGGATTAGTGGATTTATAGCTGCCTTGCTTGGAGGATCTTTTATAGCTGTTGTGAATCACCCAATATCTTGGATTTTAAGCATAATTTTAATTTCTTACGCTTGTTATAAATTTTATGAAGCTAAGAAAAGAGGAAATAAAATGAGTCAAGAAACAAAAGACAGAAATAAAAAAACAATATTTAGATTTATTCAAGGTGTAGTTGTAGGTTCAGTTGTTACCGTAATTATTTTTTATGGCCTAACTTATAAAGAACATCAAAGAATGCATGATCTTTTAGAGAAACATGGTATTGAAAAGCACGAACATTAAATTTTAAATATATATAAGTAATTTATGGGTGAAAAAGTATTTTTAACAGGAATTAGTGGATGGATTGCAAAACATACTGCGATAGAATTATTAAATTCAGGCTATGAAGTTTTGGGAACGGTAAGAAACAACAATTTAATTGAACAAACAAAAGAAACTTTAAGCAAATATACTTCAATAGATAAATTATCATTTGTTGAGTTAGATCTTTTAAAAGACGACGGATGGAATGAAGCAGCAAAAGGGTGTAAATATATAATGCACGTTGCTTCTCCTTTTCCTATGAAAGTTTCAAATAATAGAGATAGTTTATTGCCAGTTGCTGTAGATGGAACTTTAAGGGTTTTAAATGCTGGTTTGAATGCTGATGTAGAGCAAATAATTATAACCTCTTCTATCGTAGCAATGTTTAGAAAACCTAATAGAAGTAATCCTTATTCATTTGGAGAAAACGATTGGACAGATGTTAATTGGGTTGAGGGTGTAAGTGATTACTTTTTATCGAAAACAAAAGCTGAAAGAGCTGCTTGGGATTTTATGGAAAGCAAAGGATTAAAAAATAAATTAACATCAATTAATCCTGGTGGGGTATTTGGTGATGCATTGGATAAAAAAGGTGGCACATCAATCGAATATGTAAGACAATTTATGAAGGGTAAATTTCCAGGAGCACCTAAATTTGCAGTTTTAATTTCTGATGTAAAAGATATAGCAAAGGCACATGTTGCCTGCATTGGAAATAACAAAGTTGGAGGTAGAAGGTTAATTGTTGGTAAAGAAGTAAAAAAACTAGTTGAATTATCTCAATTGATGGCTGAAGCGATGCCTGAGTATGCAAAAAAACTTCCCAAAAAAGAACTACCAAATTTTATGGTTAAATTAATAAGCTATTTAGACTCAAGTGCTAAAACAATGATACCTGACCTTGGAATTGTAATGCAAACTGACACAACATATGCCGAAGAATTATTAGGTTTTAAATTTAAACCTGCAAAAGGTTGCATATCTGAAAATGCTAAATCAGTAGTTAGATTAGGATTAGTTTAGTTTTCTAAACTTTCACAAAAAAATTTTATTCTTTCCATAGCCTTTTTTAAATTTTTCATTGAAGTTGCATAAGAAATTCTAAAGTAGCCTTCTAATCCAAAAGCTGAACCTTGCACTACAGCTACATTCGCTTTTTCAAGTAGCTTTTGAACAAAATCAGTATCTTTTTTTAATTTAGTTTTTTTATTTAAAAGACCTTTGCAACTTGGAAATACATAAAATGCACCATTAGGAGTTAAGCATTTAATTCCTTTAATTTTGTTTAAGCTCTTAACAACAAAATCTCTTCTTTTTTTAAATTCCTTAGACCTTGTTTTTATAAATTTCTGAGTTCCATTTAAAGCTTCAACTGCAGCTGCTTGACTTACGGATGAAGGATTTGATGTTGATTGAGATTGAACTTTACGAATAGCTTTAATAATTTCTTTTGGTCCCCCTGCATAGCCTATTCTCCAACCTGTCATAGCATAAGATTTGCTTACACCATTCATAGTAAGAGTCCTATTTTTTAAACTGGATATTTGGGCAATGGTAAAAAACTTAGTTTTGTCATAAGTAATATGCTCATAGATATCATCGCTTAAAATTTGAATTTTTTTATATTTAATTAACACTTGAGATAATTTTTTTATCTCAGTTTTTGTATAACTTGCTCCCGTAGGATTTGATGGTGAATTTAATATTAACCACTTTGTTTTTTTAGAAATAACTTTTTTTAATTTTTTTGGAGTTAATTTAAAATTATTTGCCTCATCACATTTCACAATTTTTGGTTTTCCACCTGCCAACAGAACCATGTCAGGATAAGAAACCCAGAAAGGTGCTGGGATAATCACTTCATCCCCTTTATTTAAAGTTGCCATGAAAGCATTGTAAAGAACTTGTTTGCCACCTGTTCCTACAGTTATTTCTTCGTTTGAATACTTTAAATTATTTTCTTTTTTAAATTTTTTTATTATCGCTTTTTTTAAAGCTGGAGTTCCATCAACTGCTGTATATTTAGTATCGCCTTCTCTAATGGCTTTGATAGCTGCATTCTTAATATTATTTGGTGTATCAAAATCCGGCTCGCCTGCACCTAGTCCTATCACATCTTTGCCAGCCGCTCTTAATTCCCTGGCTTTTTGGGTAACAGCTATAGTTGGTGATGGTTTAATTCTTTTTAAATTGTCCGATATTATGCTCATTGAAATATAAAATTATTCTACTACGTTGTTTAATATATGGAAAATACTTATCAAGATTTAATTACAGATATTCAGAGTAAAAATCCAAAAATTAGTGGAAAACTTGAAGGTGGTAAAAAATTCAAAATTAAATCTGATTTTAAACCTGCTGGAGATCAGCCAGAAGCTATAAAAAAATTGGTTCAAAGTGCAAATAAAGGAGAGTTTAATCAAGTTCTTCTTGGAGTAACAGGGTCAGGAAAAACCTTTACTATGGCCAAGGTGATCGAAGCAACAAACAGACCGGCATTAATTTTGGCTCCTAACAAAACTCTTGCGGCCCAGCTTTATGGTGAAATGAAAGGTTTCTTTCCAGGCAATGCTGTTGAATATTTTGTTTCTTATTATGATTATTATACGCCCGAAGCATATGTGCCTAGATCAGATACATATATAGAAAAAGAAGCTTCAATTAATGAACAGATAGATAGAATGAGACACTCGGCTACAAGATCTCTTTTAGAAAGAGATGATGTTTTAATTGTTGCCAGTGTATCTTGTATTTATGGCCTTGGATCAGTTGAAGCATACAGTAAAATGACTTTAACATTACAAAAAAATTATGATTACAATAGAGAACAAATAATAAAATCTTTAGTTGCTCTTCAATATAAAAGAAATGACCAAAACTTTTATAGAGGAACTTTTAGAGCTAGAGGTGAATATCTTGAAGTTTTCCCTTCTCATCTAGAAGATAGAGCATGGAGATTAAGTTTATTTGGAAATAAACTTGAAAAAATTGAAGAGTTTGATCCATTAACTGGAGATCAAGTAAGAGAATTAAAATTAATAAAAATTTATGCAAATAGCCACTACATAACACCTAAACCGACTATAGAGCAGGCAATTATCAATATTAAAAAAGAGTTAGAAATAACTTTAAAAAAACATAAGGAAGAAAATAAATTACTTGAAGCACAAAGGTTAGAAGAAAGAACAAAATTTGATTTGGAAATGATTGAAGCAACTGGTTCATGTGCTGGAATTGAAAATTACTCAAGATTTTTATCTGGAAGAAAACCAGGTGAGCCACCTCCTACTCTATTTGAATATTTTCCAGATAATACTTTGGTTTTTGTAGATGAATCCCATGTAACAGTTCCACAGCTGAATGGAATGTTTAAAGGAGATAGGTCTAGGAAAAGTACTCTTGCAGAATACGGATTTAGACTTCCATCATGTATGGATAATAGACCTCTAAAATTCGAGGAGTGGGATATGATGAGAACTCAAACAGTTTTTGTTTCTGCTACTCCTGGACCTTGGGAATTAGAACAAACAAAAGGTAAATTTATTGATCAAGTAATAAGACCTACGGGATTGATAGATCCTAATGTGGAAATTAGACCTGCAAAAAACCAAGTTGATGATTTAATGCATGAATGTAAAAAAGTTGTTGAAAAAAACTACAGAGTATTAGTAACAACATTAACAAAAAAAATGTCGGAAGATTTGACTGAGTATCTTCATGAAAATGGAATAAAGGTAAGATACCTTCACTCAGACATTGATACTCTTGAAAGAATTGAAATCATGAGAGATTTAAGAATGGGAGTATTTGATGTTTTGGTTGGAATAAACTTATTAAGAGAAGGACTAGATATACCAGAATGTGCTTTGGTTGGAATTTTAGATGCAGATAAAGAAGGTTTTTTAAGATCCGAAACTTCGCTTATCCAAACTATTGGTAGAGCTGCAAGAAATGTTGAAGGAAAAGTTATTCTTTACGCTGACAAAGAAACTAAAAGTATAAAAAAAGCAATTCAAGAGACAAATAGAAGAAGACAAATACAACTTAATTATAATAAAAAAAATAAAATTGATGCAAAATCAGTTAAGAAAGAAATTAGTGATATTTTAAAAAGTGTTTATGAAAAAGATTATGTAAAAGTTAGTGAAGGATCTAATATAGGTGGAAACCTTAAAAAACACTTAAAAGCATTAAACAAAAAGATGAAAGATTCTGCATCTAATTTAGAATTTGAAGAAGCTGCAAAAATAAGAGATGAGATAAGGAAACTAGAAAGTACTGAACTAGAAATTACTTTAAATCCAAAAATAAGGCAGTACGATGTCAAAAATAAACTATACCCTAAGGGAAGATCGACTATGGGTATGCCTGGAACTAGAGCGCAAAAAGGAAAGAAAAAGTGGAAGCAAATAAAATAATAATTACTGGGGGTGCTACTCGTATTGGTGCAGCAATTGCTAAAAAACTTTCGGGCCCAAAAGTTGAAATTGTTATACATTTTAACAAATCTAAGTCTAAAGCTGAAAAATTAAAAAGAGAACTGTCAAAAAATCAAACCAAAGTTTATCTTATTAGAGGTGACTTAAGCAAAGAAATGGATGTAAAAAAAATATTAAAATTTTCTAAATCTAAATTGAAATATTTTGATTGTTTAATTAACAATGCATCTTTGTTTGAAAATGACAAACTTGAAAATTTTACAACTGATAGTTGGGGACGTCATTTAAGAACTAATTTAAGAGCGCCAGCACTCTTATCGAAAGAATTTGCTAAAAATATTAAAGGCAAAAATAACAATATAATTAATATTATTGATCAAAGAGTTTTTAAACTAACTCCATATTTTTTTTCATATACAATAAGTAAAACTGGCCTTTATACATTAACCAAGACCAGTGCAATGAGTTTGGCGCCCAATACAAGAGTAAATGGAATAGCTCCTGGTCCTACGATAAAAAATAAAAGACAATCAGAAAAACACTTTAAGAAACAATACATGGCAACACCTCTAAAAAGGCAAGTGGATGTTGAACAAATTTGTAGTGCGGTTGACTTTTTTATTAAAAATAGATCTATTACAGGACAAGTAATATCAGTTGATAGTGGCCAAAGCTTAAATTGGCAAACACCAGACATTCTAGGAGGGAATGAGTGAAAAAAAATAATTTTAAATTAGTAAGAATAGATAAAAGTAAAAATCTTTTTAATTATGAAAAAAAAGTAATAATTAAAGATTTAATACTAGATTTAAAACTTGGATACTTCGACTTCGAAAAAGAAAAATCTCAAAAAGTAAAGTTTACACTTGATGTAAACTATGAGGATAAAAAACCATCAAATGATAAGGACATTAAATCAATTGTAAACTATGCAAAAATTGTAAGATTAATTAAAAAATTAATTAAAAATAAACATTATAACTTTCTAGAAACATTAGCTGAAGACGTTTTTGATGAACTATTTAAAGATAAAAGAATTGATAAAATTAGTCTTCAAATTGAAAAATTAGAAATAATGAAAGATTGTTCATCAGTAGGAATTCAAATTTCTAAAAAAAGAAGTCATGATTAGTTCTGAAATAGGAAAAGAAGTAATTAAAAAAGAACTACCATTGATACCAAAACTTCCTGGTGTTTATAGGATGCTCAACTCAAAAAATGAAATATTGTATGTTGGAAAAGCCAAAAATCTTCCAAATAGATTAAAAAGCTATATCGCTGAAAAAAATCATATAATAAGAACAGAAAGAATGTTGTCTCAAACTAAAAAAATTGAGATAACAACCACATCTAATGAAAGTGAAGCTCTTCTTTTAGAGGCAAACTTAATAAAAAAATATAAACCAAAATTTAATATTCTTTTAAGAGATGATAAGTCTTTCCCATTTATTTTTATTGGAAACAAAGATAAATGGCCTCAAATAAAAAGACACAGAGGCAAAAAAGCTAAAGAAGGATTTTATTTTGGTCCATTTGCATCTGCAGGTTCAGCCAATTGGACAATTAAAATGATTCAAAAAATTTTTCACTTAAGGGTTTGTGATGATACTGTTTTTAAAAATAGAGAACGACCATGTATTTTATATCAAATAAAAAGATGTTCTGGACCATGTGTTGGTTATATTAAAAAAGAAGAATACAAAAGGTCTGTTGATGATGCTATTGAATTTGTATCTGGTAAGTCAAGAAGAATACAAAAAAATCTTTCAAATCAAATGGAAAAAGCAAGCGAAGATTTAGATTTTGAAAGAGCAGTAATATTGCGAGATAGAATTAAAGCTTTAAATATTATTCAATCATCACAAAAAATTAATGAGGCAAACCTAGTAGAGGCAGATGTAATTGCTGGATATAAAGAGTCAGGTAAAACCTGTGTGCAAGTATTTTTTTACAGATCTAAACAAAATTGGGGTAATCAAGCTTTTTTTCCTAAACATGATCCAGATGAAAAATTAAGCAATATTTTAAATTCATTTGTTTCTCAGTTTTATGAGAATAAAAATGTCCCATCTATAATAATACTATCAGAAGATATTAAGGAAAAAAATTTAATTGAAAAAACACTTTCCAAAAAAGAAAGTAAGCAAATTAATATTTCTATTGCAAAAAAAGGATCAAAATTAAAAGTTATTAATCAGGCAATTAAAAATGCAAAAGATAGTTTAAATAGAAAACTTTATGAAAGCCAAAATAATAAAGATCTATTCGACTCAATTTCTAAAAAGTTTAATCTTGAAGCAAACATAAGTCTTATTGAAGTTTATGATAATAGTCATATTCAGGGAACTAACAGCGTTGGAGCTTTAATTGCGTTTGGAGATGAAGGATTTATTAAAAAAAGATACAGAAAATTTAATATAAAGAAAAAAGATAACGAACAGGATGATTATGGAATGATGAGAGAAGTTTTAAATAGAAGATTTAAAAGAGCAATTCAAGAAAAAGATAATTTTCTATCTTTTCCAGATTTGGTAATGATAGATGGAGGTAAGGGGCAGTACTCATCGGCTAGGGAAACTATGAACGAGCTAGGTTTACATGACATACCAGTTATAGCCATTGCTAAAGGCAAATACCGAAACAGTGGGGATGAAACTTTTTTTCATAACGGTAAAGATTATAAGTTTGAAAAAAATGATCCTACCCTTTTTTTTCTACAAAGAATTAGGGACGAATCTCATAGGTTTGCAATAAGTGCGCATAGAGCAAAAAGAAAAAAAGGAATAACAAAGTCACTTTTAGATCAAATACAAGGGGTTGGATCGATGAGAAAAAGGTCATTATTAAATCATTTTGGGTCAGCAAGAGCAGTTGAATCTGCTAGTCTGGATGAAATAAAGTCAGTTGACGGAGTTGAGGAAAAAGTTGCAAAAAAAATATATAATTTCTTTCACGAATGAAAATTAAAATTCCAAATTATCTAACTATCGGTAGAATTATAATTGTACCTATATTCGTAATTACCTTTTATCTACCTGGTTTTTATGGAGATGTAATTCCATTCGCATTATTTTTAATTGCTTCTTTCACAGATTTTTTAGATGGTTTATTAGCTAGAATGTATAAAGAAGAGTCTAAATTGGGCGAATTGCTAGATCCTATTGCTGATAAAATTATTGTAGCAACAGCTTTAATTTTATTAGTTATGGCTGGTACGATAAAAAATTACGAAGTAATTGCTGCCATAATAATTTTAACCAGAGAAATATTAATTTCTGGATTAAGAGAATTTTTGGCGATAGGAAAAATAAAACTTCCAGTTTCAAACTTGGCAAAGGCTAAAACTTTTTTACAAATGTTTGCTATATCAATTTTATTAACAGGAGAAACTGGAAACAAAATACTTAATTTTCAAGACTACAATGCTCAAACAATAGGGATAATTTTACTATGGTTATCGGCATTTTTAACACTTTTTACAGGATACGAATATTTAAGAAAAGGAATAGATCACGCTATTTCTGAGGATAATAAAAACTAGGCTGCCTTTTTTTTACGAACAAGTTGGTCATAGCTATTAGAAAGTTCTAAAATTGTTTCACATACATTATATTCGTGTTGAGCAATTTTTGAAACTGGGGTTACTTCTGCAGCTGTTCCTGTTAAAAAACAGCCTATAAAATCTGAAAGTTCATTAGGTGATATTTTTCTTTGATGAACTTTAATGTTTTTTGATTTAGCTATTTCAATTACTGTTCTTCTCGTAATTCCATCTAAAAAAGAATCTGGAATAGGAGTGTGAAATTCACCTTTTTTATCTTTAAAAAAAATATTTGCACCTGTAGCTTCGGCAACATTTCCTTCATGATCCATCATTAACGAATCTGTAAATCCTTGTTTTTCTGCTTCATGTTTTGACAAAGTACAAATCATATATAATCCTGAAGCCTTTGTGTCCCATGGAATTGTATCGGGCGCTGGCCTTTTCCATTTTGAAATATTTAATTTTATTCCTTGAGTTTTAAGTTTTGGATCAAAATAGGTTCCCCATTCCCAAGTCGCTATTGCAACATGAGTTGTAGTTTTTTGAGCAGAGATTGCCATCATCTCACTTCCTCTCCACGCAAAAGGTCTTATGTAACCATTTTGAACTTTCTGAGTTAACACAATTTTTCTCGTAGCATCATTTATCTCGTCTTTAGTGTATGGTATTTCTATACCAAGTCTATTTGCAGAATGATAAAATCTATCTGTATGCTCTTCTAATTTAAATATTTCCCCATCATAAACTCTTAGACCTTCAAAAACACAGCTGGCATAGTGTAACCCATGACTTAAAACATGAAATTTTACATCTTGCCAATCAACAAGATCATTATTGTACCAAATTTTTCCTTCTCTTTTATCAAACGGTATCATTAGATTTTTTTTTCCAAAAAAGTATCTTTGTATATATAATATGTCAATATAACTTACCAATTATGAAAGAACTTTTATATTTAAAAGATAAGCAACTAAAAGAGTATATATTAAATATCTTCTATGCATATAAAAATAGCTTTGATGACATTAAAAAAGTATCTAAAAAATATGATTTGGGAATACCTCATTACAAAACTTTATTAATTATATCTGCTTTTAAAGGAATTAATGTATCCGAATTACTTCAAAAATTAGGAGTAACAAAACAAAGTTTAAACAGAGTTATAAATGATTTGATTAAATTACAAGTTTTAGAATTCAAAAAGAACGTTAAAGATAGTAGGGTTAAAAATGTTTATTTAAATTCGAAAGGAGATAAAATACTACATGAAATATTTTTAACACAAAAAAGCAGATTTCAAAAAGCGTTGCTTGAAAGTAAATCTGAAGAAGTAATAAGCTTTGATAATGTTATAAAAAAAATAATTAATGAATAAATTTTATGCACATATATTGGTAGTTGATGATGATGATGGAATAAGATCTCTTTTAAAAAAATTCTTAAATGAAAATAAATATCTTGTAACAACATCTAATAGTGCAGAAAATGCTGCGGAAAAAGTTAAATTAATAAAATTTGATATAATAATCTTAGATATAATGATGCGAGGTCAAAGTGGAATAGATTTCACTATCAATTTTAGAAATAAATTAAATACCCCAATTATTTTGTTAACTGCAAAAGGAGAACCCGAAGAAAGAATTAAAGGATTAGAGACTGGAGCAGATGATTATTTATCTAAACCCTTTGAACCTAAAGAACTCTTACTAAGAGTAAAAAATATTCTAAATAAAACGCAGAATAAGGAAACTAGAAAAATAAAATTCGATAATATAGAAATTGATTTAAATAAATCAAAAATAATAAGAGATGGAAATGAGTTTAAAATAAATAACTCTGAAAAAAAAATTTTAGATAAAATGATAGGATCTCCTGGTGAAACTTTCTCAAGAGAAGAAATAGGAAAAATAATTGATTTAGAAAAAGAAAGGTCTGTAGATGTAATTATTACTCGCCTTAGAAAAAAAATAGAAATTGATCCAAAAAACCCTAAATATTTACAAACAATAAGAGGAACCGGATATGTTTTATGGATTGAATAGAATTTTTAAAAAAATTTTACCAAAACAACTATTTTATAGAGCGCTTTTAATTGTAGCTCTTCCTATACTTATTTTACAATTAACTATATCGATAGTTTTTTTTGATAGTTTATGGATAAAAACAAATAAAGGAATGACAAGAGCTTTGTTGGGAGAAATTAAAACTTACATTGACTCATATAGCAAAAATTTAAATGATTCACTTGAAATAGATAAACTGTTTAAAGAAAATTTAAATTTTGATGTTAAATATATAGAACTAGAAAAATTACCAAAAAAAAGTTCTGAAAGATGGTTTAGTCCAATTGATAGAACTCTAAGGCGTGAGTTAAAATCAAGATTTTCAAACTACTGGTTTGATACTACTTCATACAAAGATTTAATTGATATAAAAATTGCCTATAAAAAAGGATATTTTCAATTTTATATTCCTAGGGAAAGAGTAACCAATTCTTCAGCTAGAATGTTTGCTCTTTGGATAACTCTGCCTGCATTCCTTTTAATAACTATTGCTATACTTTTTTTAAAAAACCAAACAAGACCAATAATAAAACTAGCCAAAGCATCAGAAAGATTTGGAAAAGGAGAAGAGGTTGAGGAATTTGTTCCATCTGGTGCTTTGGAAATTAGACAAGCAGGATATGAGTTTGAAAAAATGAGAAAAAGAATACTAAGACATCTCAATCAAAGATCTGAAATGTTGTCAGGCATAAGCCACGATTTAAGGACTCCTTTAACACGTATTAAACTTCAACTTACATTTATAAAAGATAAAGAAATTTCAAAAAAACTGTCTGAGGATGTAAAAGAAATGGAAAAAATGCTAGATGAATATCTTCAGTTTTCAAGATCTCAGTTCTCAGAAAAAACAACTAAAATTAATTTAGGTAAATTAATTAAATTTGTGTCTTCTAAATATGAAAATAGTAAAATTAAACTCGAATTATTAGAGAATGTTGAAATTAATGGAAGAACTAATCTTCTTCAAAGATGTTTGGAAAATTTAATAAATAACTCAATAAAGTACGCAAATAATACTTATTTAAAATTAACCAAATCTTCAAATCATTCAATAGTAATTGTTGAAGATGATGGACCTGGAATACCAGTTAATGAGTATGAAAATGTTTTTAAACCATTTTACAAAATAGATAAAAGTAGAGGTGACAGCAAATCGAGTGTGGGTCTCGGATTGTCAATTGCTAATGATATTATTAAATCTCATGGGGGAAATATTAAATTAGATAAATCCAATTTTGGAGGATTACAAGTTAAGATTTTCTTGCCTTTTTAATCTTTGTTTTCTTTTTTTGAAGATTGTCTATTTTCTTTTCTAATTGGTCTAGTCTTTTTTGTAAAATTTCTGTTTCCTCTTGGCTAGTTAATTTCAATCTAAATATAATTTCATCCCTTCTTGATTTCAAAATATTTATAATTTCTGAGGATAAATCCTTATATGTTAGCAAACCCTGCTCAAATAGTTTTGCAAATTTATCAAATATTATTTTAGATTTTGACATCTATAGATTATTTAAACTATTATAATCTTTATTCAATAATTGATATGTTTATTAATAATTTTGATCCAGTTGCATTTAGTTTATTCTCTCTAGAAGTACGATGGTACTCTCTAGCATATGTATTTGGAATAGTGTTTGGATGGATATATTGTAAAAAAATTCTAATCAAAGAAAATAAAACTGTACAAGAATTTGATGATTTAATTTCATACATAATAATTGGAATAGTTTTAGGTGGAAGAATCGGCTACGTTTTATTTTACAATTTTAGTTATTATTCTAAAAATTTAATTGAAGTAATTTATCTATGGAAAGGAGGAATGTCTTTTCACGGAGGTGTGATTGGGGTGTTACTTGCAATAATTTTTTATAGTAAATCTATAAAAAAAAATTTTTTTATTTTTTCCGATCTAGTTGCTGCTGTTTCACCAGTAGGGATATTCCTTGGAAGAATAGCAAATTATATAAATTCAGAATTATATGGTAAAGTTACCGACCTACCATGGTCAGTTGTATTTATAAAGGTTGACTTATTAAAAAGACATCCATCACAAATTTATGAAGCATTATTTGAAGGTTTGATTTTATTTATAATTTTAAATTATCTTATTTATAAAAAAAAAATGCTTAAAGTGCATGGAATGATATCGGCAATTTTTTTAATTTTATATTCTTCTTCAAGATTTTTTATTGAATTTTTTAGAGAACCAGATTCACAAATTGGTTATTTATTTTTTAATCTCACTATGGGTCAAATTTTAAGCATCATACTTTTAATATTTGGATTTTATATTTATTTAAAAAAAAAAGATGTTTGATAAAAAAATTCACTCACTAGACAAATTTTTAAAATATGTCTTATATGACAAAAAAAAAGGATATTATGAAAACAAAATCCCTTTTGGCTCTAAGGGAGATTACATAACTTCTCCAACTATTTCTGTTCTCTTTTCTGAAATGATCGCAATATTTATCATTATTTTCTGGAAAAAAATTGGTAGACCAGAAAACTTAAATGTAATTGAGATGGGTGGTGGAAATGGCGAAATGATATTTCAAATTTACAAATCTCTAGAAAATTTTCCAGCAATTTTAAAAAATTTTAAATTTTATATTTATGAAAATAGTAAATTATTAAAAAAAATTCAAAAGAAAAAACTTAATAAAATAAAGGTAAAGTGGATAGATAATCTTAATAATATTGTAGGTAAAAATAATTTATTTATTGCTA
>CACAHI010000011.1 GCA_902532225.1 uncultured Pelagibacteraceae bacterium | reverse complement strand
TGTAATGAAAGTGCACATCTGCAATAATCGGTACTGAAGAATTTTTAGTTATTTCTTTAAGAGCATCACTGCTCTCTTTATCGGGCACAGAAACTCTAACTAAATCGCCTCCTTCATTTATAATATCATTAATTTGTTTTAGTGTAGCTTTTATATCAGTTGTTAAAGTGTTAGTCATTGATTGTACTGATATCGGTTGATTATCCCCTATAACGACATTTCCAACTCGAACTGATTTTGTTTTTTTTCTATTTATGTCTCTAAACGGTCTGATGCTCATTTTATTATTTATCTAATTTAAATTCTTTATGTAAAGCAACAATTGCTTTCTTAATATGTTTCTTGCTAATTAATACTGAAATTTTTATCTCAGAAGTGGAAATAACTAATATGTTAATATTTTTTTTGCTTAATGCTTGAAACATCCTATAAGTCACGCCTGGGGTTGTTATCATTCCCACTCCAATAATTGAAACTTTTGATACGCCTGTATCAATAATTAAGTTTTTAAATTTAATATTTTTATTTTGCTTTAACAATTTTTGAGTTTTTTTGACATCCTCAGATTTAATTGTAAATGTAAGATCAGTTTCATTTCCATCAGCAGATATATTCTGAACGACCATATCTACATTTATATAATTATTAGAAAGTGGTCTAAATATAGATGCAGCTATTCCAGGTCTATCTTTAACTCCAATAAGAGTTACTTTTGCATCATTTTTAGTTGATGATATTCCAGTTATAATTTTATTATTAATAATATTTTTTCTTTTTGTTATTAAAGTTCCATTTGTTTTAACAAAAGATGATTTAACATCTATATCAATTCTATTTAATCTCGCATCTTGAATTGAATTTGATTGCATAACTTTTGATCCTAATGATGCCATTTCTAACATTTCTTCATAAGAAATAATTTTTATTTTTTTGGCTTTTTTATATATGCGTGGATCAGTAGTCATTACCCCTTCAACATCTGTATAAATTACACATTTTTTTGCTTGAAAAAATTTAGCAATCATTATTGCACTTAGATCAGATCCTCCTCTGCCTAAAGTTGTAATTCTTTGATTTAAGTTAATACCTTGGAATCCTGCTACAATTGGTATTCCGCCAGATTTTAAATAACCTATAATTTTATCTTTTTTTATTTGATTAATTTTTGAAACTTTATGATCACCATCTGTTAGAATTGGAATTTGCCAGCTCATCCAAGATCTGGATTTATATCCAATATGATTTAGTCTACCTGCAATTAGTGCACAAGCAGCTTGTTCTCCTGATGAAACCAAAACATCGTACTCTGAAGGTTCAAAGGTCTCGCTAATCTTTTGCGACTTTTTGACCAGTTCATTTGTGACTCCGCTCATAGCCGATGAAACAACTATAACTTTGTATTTTTTTTTCGCATAGCTAACTATAATTTTAGCCGCTTTTTTTATTCTTTCTATGGTGCCTACTGAGGTACCTCCAAATTTTAATACAACAATTTTCATTGGTAATTTTTTTTTTTTAAATTTAAATTATAATGATAAAATACATCTTAATTATAATGTCAATAAAGAATGAAAAGTAACACAATAAATATTAAAGAAATACAAAAATTTTCTAAAATGGCTGATGAGTGGTGGGATCCTAATGGAAAATTTAAACCACTGCATAAATTTAACCCTGTTAGAATTCACTATATCAAAAATAATATTGTTAAACACTTTAAATTAAAAAATAAACATAACTCGTTAAAAAATTTAAATATTTTAGATATTGGATGTGGAGGTGGTTTATTATCTGAACCAATGTGCAGATTAGGTGCCAATGTAACTGGCATCGATGCGGCTGAAAAAAATATAAAAATTGCGAAAGTTCATGCAAAAAAAAATAAACTAAATATAAAATATATTTACAATTCACCCGAAAAGTTTTTAAGCAAAAAAAAATTTGATGTAGTTTTAAATATGGAAATAGTTGAACATGTTGACGATATAAATTTTTTTATCAAAAAAAGTTCAAACCATCTTAAAAAAAATGGTTTAATGTTTATTGCTACTATAAATAAAACCTTACAATCTTATATTTTTGCAATTTTGGGTGCTGAGTATATTCTTAGATGGTTACCTATTGGAACGCATGACTGGGATAAATTTGTAAAACCTTCTGAATTAAATGGTTATACTAAAAAAAATTTACTAGAACTTATTAAAATCGATGGAATAAAATTTAATCCAATTTTAAATGAATGGAAACTTAGTAATGATCGCTCTGTAAATTATATTAGTATATTTAAAAAAATTTAATTATCTTTATCTTCTATCCATGGAATCATTTCGGTTTCAATACCTTCTTCTTTTAATTCTTTAACTTCTTTAATTGTTGCATTTCCGTAAATTCCTTTTTTATTTTTTTTGTTATTGTAATGTATTGATCTTGCTTTATATGAAAAATTATCACCAACAAATTCAAAATTATTTTTTATAAAATTTTGGTATTCTTTAATTTTATTTTTAACTTTATTAAATTTTTTACCATCACTTGCTATATTATTTTTTTTATTAATTACAGTGGGTGCCATTAATGATTTTTCAATCATTTTTGAATGACACAAATTACAACTTAAAAGTTTAAGTTTTTTTATCCTTTCAAATTCATTTGAATTGGCAAACCAACTATCAAACGAATGATTACATTTTTTACAATTAAGTTTATATTTAATCATAATTTTATAAAAAATTATTTTTTTAATATATTTTTTAAGTTCTATAGTCTGAATTTATTTCAATATACTTTTTTGTTAAATCCATTGTATAAGTTTTAAAGTCTTTGTTTCCTGTATTTATTTCTATCTCAATATTTATATCCATATTTTTCATATAATCTGAAACTTCGTTTTCATCATATTTTGAATAAATTTGTCCTTTTTCTATAATTTTAAAATTACCAATTTTAAGTGATAATTTATTCAAATTAATATTTATATTTGATTTTCCAATAGCCATTATTATTCTACCCCAATTTGGATCTTCTCCAGCTATAGCAGTTTTTACCAGAGTTGAATTGGCAATTGAAAAACATATTTTTTTTGCATCATTAATATTTCTTGCCTTTCTAACATTTATCGTAATAAATTTTGTTGCTCCTTCTCCATCTGAAACTACTCTTTTAGCTAAATTTAATAAAACTTTATATAATGCTTCGTCAAATTCTTTTAACTTTCCGTCGTTAATATTTTTTATTTTTTGATGTTTTGCTTTACCTGTTGAAAATATTGTGACCATATCATTTGTGCTCATATCTCCATCGCAAGAAATTGCATTAAACGTGGTTTCAATATTTTTTTTTAACAATTTTTTTAAAATAGGATTTGATAGATCTGCATCAGTAAATATATACCCCAGTGTGGTTGCCATATTTGGATAAATCATTCCTGAACCTTTTGCAATTCCATAAATTTTAATATTAGAATTTCCAATTTTGCATTCTTCCATGGCTAACTTGGGTTTTGTGTCGGTAGTCATTATTGCAAGTGCTGTTTTCATCCAAATATACTTATTTTGTGTGTATTTAATTTTTTGAATTAATTCATTTATCGATGACTTTATTTTATTTATCGGAAATGGTTCTCCAATAGTACCCGTGCATCCAAATAAAATTTGATTATGTTTTATCAATTGCGGATTTTCTTCATCGTCTTTTTGTTTTTCATTTAATTTTTTTGAAATTTCTTCAGCTAAGTCTTTCATGCCTTGGTACCCTAGTTTACCTGTGAAAGCATTTGCATTTCTAGTATTTACTAATAATGCCATTATTTTTTTGTTTTTAAGCTTAGTATTCCATTTTATATTTTCAGAAACTATTTTTGATCTGGTGAAAACAGATGCATGATTAGCTCCATGTCTAAAATAAAATAAAGCAACATCATCTCTCTCTTTGTTTTCATAAAGTTTCGCACTAGCTGCCGATAGTGATAAACCATCTAGGTGTTCGAGGTCTTGAAAATCGCCTAATACAGTGTTTTTTGATTGAGAATTAAATAAATTTGAGAGATTTATTGGCATAAAGTTTAAATTATCTATTTAATACCTATATTAAAGTAAATTATAAAATACTATATCATATTTTGAAAATGCTTAACCCATTAAATTTAGTCAAGAAAATATTTAAATCGCACAATCAAAGTGAATTAGACCGTATTAAAAAAATTGTAAAGAAAATTAATGATAAAGAGAGCGATATATCTAAAATAGAAAATAATGAATTCCCTTTAAGAACTCAAAAATTAAAAGCAGAATTAAAAAATGGAAAAGATTTAGACAATATTTTACCTGATGCTTTTGCCTTGGTAAGAGAAGCATCTAAAAGAACTACTGGCGAAAGGCATTTTGATGTTCAATTAGTTGGTGGCGTAGTTCTGCACGAATCAAAAATTGCAGAGATGAAAACTGGAGAAGGTAAAACTTTGACTATTGCATTGGCTGCATACTTAAATTGTTTAACTGAAAAAGGAGTCCATGTTGTAACTGTAAACGATTATCTTGCTAAAAGAGATTGTGAGAACATGGGTAAAATTTATAATTTTTTAGGAATTAAATCAGGGTTCATTAACAACAACCAAGATGATGATGAGAGAAAAAAAAATTATAATTGTGACATAACATACGCAACAAATAGCGAGTTAGGTTTTGACTACCTAAGAGATAATATGAAAGTTTCTATAGATAGCATAGTTCAAAGAAAACATAACTTTGCAATAGTTGATGAAATCGACTCTTGTCTAATTGATGAAGCTAGAACACCATTGGTAATTTCTGGTGCTGCAGAGGATAAGACTGATAAGTATGTGGTAGTTAATAAATTAATTAAAAAACTTGAAAATGATGATTTTGAACTTGACGAAAAAGAAAAGAATGTATTTTTAACAAACAAAGGCATTGATAACATTGAAAAAATTTTTTCTAATGCTGGGGTATTAAAAAATAATAATTTTTATGATCCATCTAATTTAAATATTGTACACCATGTAAATCAAGCACTTAGAGCAAATAAACTATTTGTCAAAGGAAAGGATTATCTTGTTAAGGATCAAGAAGTTAAAATAATTGATGAGTTAACTGGAAGAATTTTAGAAGGAAGAAGATATGGCGATGGTCTACATCAGGCAATAGAAGCTAAAGAAAACCTTGAGGTACAGGTTGAAAATCAAACATGGGCTTCAATTACATATCAAAATTATTTTAAAATGTATTCGAAGCTTTGTGGGTGCACAGGAACAGCGGCAACTGAATCAGAAGAATTTTTTGAAATTTATAATTTGCCAGTTGTAACCATTCCAACAAATAAGGAAATGATCAGAAAAGATTGGAATGACCAAATATTTAGAACTGAAAAAGAAAAAAATGATGCTATAGTAAATAAAGTAAAAGAACTAAGCTCTAAAAACCAACCACTTTTAATATTTACATCAAGTATAAATAAGTCTGAAGTTTATTCTGATCTATTAAGCAAGAATACCATTGAACATATTGTTTTGAATGCAAAAAACCACGAGAAAGAAGCAGACATAATTGCAAATGCTGGAAAACTAAATTCAGTAATAATTACAACGAGTATTTCGGGAAGAGGGGTTGATATACAACTAGGTGGGAGAAAACAAGAAACTGAAATTAAAAAATTGGAAGTAGAAAAACAAAAAGTAAAATCTCTAGGTGGTCTTTTTGTTATTGGCACAGAAAGAATGGAAAGTAGAAGAGTAGACAATCAAGCTAGAGGAAGATCTGGTCGACAAGGTGATGAGGGAAATTCTTTATTTTATGTAAGTTTAGAAGATGATCTAATGAGAATTTTTGGTTCAGAATCAATAAATAATATATTAAAGAAGCTAGGATTAAAAGATGGTGAAAGTATTGATCATCCATGGATAAATAAAGCAATAGAAAGAGCTCAACAAAAAGTAGAAGCAAGAAATTTTGAAATAAGAAAAACCTTAATTAAATTTGACGATGTCCTAAATGATCAAAGGAATGTAATATTTTCTCAAAGAAATGAAGTAATAAGTTCTAAAAATGTTTTTGAATATAGTGACAATTTTCTAAATGAATTAGTTGACAAAATGTTGATGAATAAAAAAACATCAAATAACTATACGGAAAACAACGACTCAATAAAAAAATATAAAGTTCTATTTGGAAAAGCAGTAGAGCCAGAAGATTTTGAAAGTTTATTAACCAAAGATGACAAAAGTATAAAAAAAATATTGAATGAAAAATTTTCCGAAAAAAGAAAAATAAGAATTGATTATTTAGGTGAGAACCAGAATAAAGAATTAGAAAAAAGAATTTTTCTACAAAGCATTGATTTTAACTGGAAATCTCATATTCAATACCTTGAACAGTTAAGAGGAGTTATTGGACTTAGATCTTATGGTCAAAAAGATCCACTTATAGAATACAAAAAAGAAGCATTTGATCTTTTTGAAAATTTATTAGAAAAATTGAAATTTGATTTAATATCTATTTTATTAAATTTAGTTGTTGCAGAAAAAAAAGTTGATAATCAAGAAATCTTAAATAAAAAAATCGAGGAAAATAAAATCAACAATCAAAAGTGTCTATTAATTATAAAAAGAGATCAAAAAATTTCAAGAAATGATAGATGTGAAGCTACAGGTAAAAAATTTAAAAATTGTTGTGGAGCTCTATAAACTTAATATAAAAATTACTGATATCAAAATAATTAATGATAAAATAAAAAAAATTTTATATTTAAAAATAAAAGAAATTATTTTATCAAAATCATTTATTTCTCTTACTAAAGAATCTTTTTTAAGATTAGTGTCAGTAAGATATCCCCTATCTCTTCCGATAGATAAAAATTTATTTTTTCTTTGGGTATAAATTTCATCTCTACTTAATTCAGATAATTTCTCTAAATTTAAACTCAACGAAGATCTTATATTAGTAAGAATTTCTTCCTTATTTCTATGGGCGCCCCCAGTAGGTTCGAGAATTATTTCATCTATAATGTTTAATTCAATTAAATCCTTTGATGATAATTTCATTGCAGTTGCAGCTTCTAAAGTTTTTTTTGGATCTCTCCAAAGAATAGTTGCACATCCTTCCGGGGAGATAACTGAATAAATCGCATTTTCTAACATTAATACTTTATTTGAAGAAGCCAATGCTATGGCGCCGCCGGATCCACCTTCACCAATAATAATTGAAATTGTTGGAACTCTTAATTCCATACTACATTCTATCGATCTTGCTATTGCCTCCGCTTGTCCTCTTTCCTCTGCGCCAACTCCTGGGTAAGCGCCTGGTGTATCTACAAATATAATTACTGGAATATTAAATTTATCTGCAAGTTTCATTAATCTTATGCTTTTTCTATATCCCTCAGGCCGCATCATTCCAAAATTTCTTGATATCCTTGACTCTAAATCTTCACCTTTTTCTTGAGCAATGACTAAAACGGATTTTTTTTCAAATCTAGCAAAACCAGCAATAACGGAATTATCCTCTCCGTAAAATCTATCACCTGAGAGAGAAATAAAATCTTCAAATAAATTCTCTATAAAAAATTTTGATTTTGGTCTGTCCTCGTGTCTTGCTACTAAAGTTTTTTCCCAGGGGTTTAAATTAGAGTAAATTTGCTTTAATTTTTTTTCTATTTCTTGTTGAATATCATTTATCTTATCAGTGTTTACTTCTGAAATTTCTTCTGAATTATTATAAGGATCTTTTAGTTTTTCAAGTTCAGCTTCTAAATTTTTAACTTCATTTTCAAAATTTAAATAATTTTTCATATTTTTTATATATATATTAAAAAAGGCAATAAAGTGTTAGAAATTTAGGTAACTATTATATTAGTATTCATTTATATAAAACTATAGATTTATTAAATCTTGCATCTATATTGTCTAATTTAATGGAAAAAAAATATATAAAAATTAATGGTATTTCGGTTGCTAGTGAATTGGCAGATTTTGTCAAAAATGAACTATTAGAAAATACAGAAATAGACGTAAAACATTTTTGGAATGGATTTGAAAAATCAATTAAAAAATTAGTTCCAATAAATAAAGAATTACTAAAAAAAAGACAACAAATCCAAAAAAAAATTGATGATTGGCACAATAAAAATAAATTTGAAGAATTTGATTCTTTAAAATATAAAAAATTTCTTAATGAAATTGGATATATCGTTAGTCAAAAAGAAGATTTTAAAATTGAAACTACAAATGTAGATATTGAAATATCAAAGATTGCTGGTCCTCAATTAGTTGTGCCGGTCATGAATGCGAGGTATGCTTTAAATGCAGCTAATGCTAGGTGGGGAAGTTTGTATGATGCTTTGTATGGAAGTGACTATCTTGATTCAAATAAAAATTTAGGAAGTCACTACAATCCTTTTAGGGGAGGGAAAGTAATAAAATATTGTCGAGAATTTTTAGACAAATTTTTTCCATTGGCTACAAATAGTTGGAAAAAACTAGAACTTATAGATGTGATTAATAATAAACCAGAATTTATTGTTAATGGTAAGAAAATAAATCTAAAAAACCCTGATCAGTATGTAGGTTATAGAAGATCTGAAAATAAATTAAAGGGTATACTTTTTAAAAATAATAATCTTCATGTTGAATTAGTAATTAACCCATATGCTTTTACAGCTCAACAAGATCCATCTGGTATAAGTGATTTAGTTATAGAATCCGCTATCACAACAATAATGGATCATGAGGACAGTGTTTCTGCAGTAAACTCTGAAGATAAAATTTTAGGATATAGAAATTGGCTTGGTTTAATGAAAGGAAACTTAAAAATAACTTTTGATAAATCAGGTAAAGTTTTTGAGCGAAGACTAAACACTGATAGAAAATATATTGGGCCACAAGGTGAAAAAATAGTATTACATGGAAGATCCTTGCTTTTAAATAGAAATGTAGGTCATCTAATGACAAATTCTTCTATTATACTTGCAGATAATTCTGAAATTCCAGAGGGAATTATGGATGCCTTCTTTACTTCTGCCGCTTGTTTGCACGACTTAAAAAAAAGAGGTAACTCAAGAACAGGGTCTATTTACATAGTTAAACCTAAAATGCATGGACCCGAAGAAGTGGCTTTTACAAATGAAATATTTAATGAAGTTGAGAATGTATTAAAACTCAAATCTAATACAATAAAAGTTGGAATAATGGATGAAGAAAGAAGAACATCAATAAATTTAAAAGAATGTATTAGACAAGTAAAAAAAAGAGTAGTCTTCATTAACACTGGATTTTTAGACAGAACTGGTGATGAGATGCATACATCTATGTGTGCAGGTCCAATGATAAAAAAGGGTGATATGAAATCTTCTAAATGGATAGCTGCTTATGAAAATAATAATGTAGATGTAGGATTACAATGCGGATTTTCTGGTTTGGCTCAGATAGGAAAAGGAATGTGGCCAGCCCCTGATAAAATGGCTGATATGATGAAACAAAAAATTGACCATCTTAAAGCAGGTGCAAATTGTGCTTGGACACCAAGCCCTACCGCAGCTACATTGCATTCTCTTCATTACCACGATGTAGATGTATTTAAAATTCAAGATAAACTAAAAAATAGAAATAATAATAATTTGGAAAATCTTCTAAAAATACCTATTGCAGATAGACCTAATTGGTCGATGGATGAAATTATTAAAGAATTGGAAAACAATTCTCAGGGTATACTTGGGTATGTAGTCAGATGGATCGATCAAGGGATTGGATGTTCAAAGGTACCTGATATAAACAACGTTGGTCTTATGGAAGATAGGGCAACTTTAAGAATTTCATCACAACATATTGCTAACTGGTTAAAATATAATATTTGTACAAAAATACAGGTCATCGATATAATGAAAA
Organism: uncultured Pelagibacteraceae bacterium; assembly: GCA_902532225.1. Taxonomy (GTDB): domain Bacteria; phylum Pseudomonadota; class Alphaproteobacteria; order Pelagibacterales; family Pelagibacteraceae; genus Pelagibacter. The sequence goes on along the minus strand of CACAHI010000011.1, from coordinate 22,142 downwards.
AAATGGCTAGAATTGTAGATGATCAAAATAAAAACGATAAAAATTATATTAGAATGTCAGATGATTTTGAAAATTCTATAGCATTTAAAACGGCTTGCGATTTGGTGTTTAAAGGAACTGAACAACCATCTGGATACACTGAGCCACTTTTACATCTAAATAGACTTCATAAAAAAAGTTTAAATATAAATTAATAGACTTATTTAAGATCTTGAAAAATTTAAATTAATCCACATATATATTTTGCAAGTTGCCTAATGGGGCTTGCAAAAAAATAAACTTGCTTAAAAAAGGAGGATATAATGACAAGTAAGGATCTATCTATATTCAACACTTTAAGACCTTTTTCAATTGGTTTTGATGATATGTTTGATCAATTTGAAAGTATGTTAGGAAATGGAGCTTTGAGCATGCAATCAAATTATCCGCCATACAATATAAGAAGAACTGGAAAAGACAAATACTCAATTGAAGTTGCTCTTGCTGGTTTTAATAAAAAAGATGTTGAAGTTGAGTTTGAAGATAAACTATTAACTGTAAGAACAAAACAAGTTAATAAATCTCAAAAAAAAAATGAAGATGGTGAAATTATACACAAGGGAATTTCTCAAAGACAATTTGCTAGATCATTTACGATTGCAGATGATGTGAAAGTAGATGGTGCAGAACTAAAAGATGGTCTTTTGACAATAGCTTGTGAAAAAATTGTACCAGAACATAAGAAAAAGAAACTTATTGAAATTAAATAAGTACTAAACCTTGCTTGTGGGGATCTCTCCCCACAAGTTTTAAAATAATTTATTTTTTGGGCAATGTAGCATTTAATATAAATGCCAATAGTCCAGCAGGTATTAAACCAGTTGTTAATAGTAATCCTAATTTAATTCCAAGATCTGGTACATGAGCGACAAACTCTGGAAATGCATATAACCCAATTCCAAAAGAAAGAGATAAAGACAATATTAAAATATTTCTTTGGCTCATTTCTGCTTTGGAAATTAGTTTTATTCCTGCTCCAGCGATTAATCCAAACATGATAATAGCGGCACCGCCAATTACTGAATCTGGCATTGCAGCAATAACTCCACCAAGTTTTGGAAACAAACCTAATAAAATTAAAATAACACCAGCAACTGTACCAACATGTCTACTAATTACCCCTGTGAATGCAACTAAGCCCGCATTTTGTGAATAAGAAGTGTTTGGCATAGCATTAAAAATTGATGCAAAAGCTGTTCCAACTCCATCAGCCATTATACCACCCGAAAGTTCTTTGTTAGTAGCTTCTCTATTTGCTCCACCCATTGTTGTAGCACTAATGTCTCCTATAGTTTCAATTGTTGTTACTATAGACATAAATAACATTAATATTACAGCTCCCCAAACAAAGTCTATTCCATATTGTAAAGGCATTGGGAAAGCAAACCAATCAGCAGCAGCGATTTTTGCCCATCTGACTTCTCCAAATAGAGCTGCAACTATAAACCCAGCAACTATTCCAATTAGAATTGAAGCTGCAGATACCATTCCTTTTCCTTTTAAGTTTGTTAAAAGCGCTACTATTAAAACAGTTCCAGCTATAGTTAAATGATGCCAATTAGCAAAAATTTCTGGTTTGTTATTCATTAACCACACTCCACCTCCAGCATATTTAAATCCAACTTTAAGCAAACTAATTCCAATCATTAACACAACTATTCCTGTAACTAATGGAGGAAACATATGACGAATTGGTTTTAACATTTTTCCAATCCATATTTGAAAAATTCCTCCTATAAATGCAGCTGTGAATATTGCTCCTAAACCAAAAGCTTTGAAAGGTAGCATTATTGGAATGAAGGCAAAACTTGTACCTTGAATTATTGGTAGCCTTGAACCTATATCTTTATAACCGACTGTTTGTATTATTGTTGCCACACCCGCAGCAAACAATGCCATTTGAATTAAAAAAATCTTTTCTCCAGTTGTTACTCCAAAGACACCCGCAACAATCAAAGGAACTGTTATGTTCCCAGCAAACATTGCAAATACATGTTGAATGCCCAATGGTATTGATTGATTGAGTGGCAATTTTTTGTTAGTAGCCCCTGAACTAATGTTTTTTTTCTTTGCCATATATTCTCCTTCTCTAATTGATAAAAACGTTATATTTTTTGTTTGTGCTTGTAAAACGAATAAATTTTTAATTAAAATTTCATTGATTTATCAAGCAAAATTAAACTCAAAATGGATCGTAAAATAAAAAATTTTTACTAAATACAGCCGCTTGTGGAAAAGCTTAAAACTGTCCCGCTTTCTCCTATCTCAAATTTTCTTTCGCAAGGAATTCCGTATTTACTTGTTTTGTAAATTAATATTTTATTCCCTTTTTCATTTACAAAATCTTCTGTCGGTGTACCAAGTTCAATTTTTAATTCATCCAAATCCTTGCCTACAAGCTTTCCATATTTTTCATTCTCTTTTTGAACAATTTTATCTGATTTATCTTTAATCGTTTGGCATCCTGGTAATAAAAGTAGAATTGAAAATATTATAAGTAAAATTTTAGTTTTCATTAAGTTGAATAATATTTATTTTTTCAAAAATAAATATTAACTTTATAGTTGTAAAAAAAATTATTTTATTCACATTTCGTCAGGTATGCACACTTTTCATGGTATTTTTCGATTCGAATCAATTACAAGACAAAAATTGGAGGTCTAATGTTAGATAACTACTTTAACTATAAAAAACATAAGACTGATTTTAGAACAGAAGTTGTAGCTGGTGTCTCAACTTTTTTGACAATGGCTTATATTATGTTCTTAAATCCAGTCATATTGTCAGACGGAGGCTTTGACTTTGGCGGTGTCTTCACCGCAACAGCATGTGCAACTGCACTAGCTTGTTTCATAGCCGCCTTTTACGCAAAAACTTGGCCTGTTGGGCTTGCGCCGGGAATGGGAATAAATGCATTTGTTGCCTACGGTGTTTGTCTTGGAATGAAATACACACCTGAAGAAGCATTAGGTGCTGTACTAGTTGCAGGTGTAGTGTTCTTGATAATTTCACTAACACCTATAAGAGCCTGGTTAATTAACTCAATTCCGAAAAGCTTGAAGCTTGGTATTGGAGCTGGAATAGGATTATTCTTAGCCATTATTGGATTTGAAATTATGGGATTAACAGCTGACAATCCTGTAACTTTAGTTCAATTAGGTGATGTTTCAAATCCTCTTCTTCTTCTAGGAGCAGGTGCTTTTGTTTCAATGATAGTCATGGAAAAAAAAGGCATCAAAGGAAATATCATAATCGGGATTATTGCTTTTAGTATAATTGCTTGGGTCACTGGATTAGCTAAGTTTAATGGTGTGGTTTCTGCACCACCATCAATGACTTACTTGTTCAAATTTGATCTTGGAGCAGCATTATCTGCATCAATGGTGACTGTAATATTTACTTTATTTTTTATCGACTTTTTTGATACGGCTGGAACACTTACAAGTGTTGCAAATGTATCTGGTAAAATTGGTAAAGATGGTAAAATACAGGACATTGAGAAAGCAATGCTTTCGGACAGCGTAGGAACTGTTGCAGGGGCAATGATGGGTACATCAACAGTAACAACATATGTTGAGTCCGCTGCTGGTGTAAAAGCTGGAGGAAGAACAGGAATGACATCTTTGGTCATTGGTATTTTATTCCTGCTATGTTTATTTTTCAGTCCTTTAGCTACTAGCTTACCAAAGGAAATTGATGGAGCAGCTTTAATTTATATTGCCACTCTATTCGTAAGAAATATTGTTGATATTGAATGGGATGATATTGCTGAGTCGGGACCTGCTGTCCTTGCTATGATTGCAATGCCTTTCACTTATTCAATTTCTCATGGAATAGCACTGGCATTTATTTCTTATGCTGCGATCAAAATCCTTACTGGAAGAATGGATGTTAGTCCAGCTATATGGGTTATTGCTGCACTTAGTGTAGTAAGTTTTGCTGTAGCTTAACAAGAAATTTTAAACTAAATTTAAAAGGCGGTCTATAAAGATCGCCTTTTTTATTTCTGATGTTTTTTTTTTATATCTTCTATTCTTATCTCTTCATAAACTTCAAAAGGCTGTACAATCCATGGATTGGATTTCAACTTTACTGCACAGAAATCAGGATCAAAAGTGGATTTGTTTTTTTTCCAAAGAGTAGCTGTCTTAATATCTTCTATTTTATTTTCAATTGGTTTATATTTTTTTAACCAATCTATACTTTTGTTAAAGGTAATTCCTGTATCAGACAAATCATCACAAAGTAGAATTCTACCTCCCATGTTAGGAGCAATTGAGCTCATTTCTCTTGAAAAAACTATGTCACCCTGCTCATCCTCAATGCCTTTGCCGCTATATGACTCTACTGCTAAGTAAGCACACTTTAGCTTAAATACTCTACTTAATACATCAATCATGGGTGCAGCCCCCCGCATAATGCCTATTAATATGGTTGGCTTATAACCACTTTCATCTATTTGAATAGCAAGTTTTTCAACTGTTTGATTATATTCTTCCCAGCTAACAATTAATTTTTCAGTCATATATTTCTATAATATTAATTCTTTAAAATTAAAAGTAAAACCGCAAGAGTAATTAAAGAAAAAATTGAAATAAATAAAATATACAACCTATGAATGTTTCTTCCTCTTAAGTTAAAATAATGACGTGCTAAACCTAAAATTATTCCAATGAGAACAAGAATAATCCAATTATATTGATGATAAACAAGAAAACTATAATGTCCGGAAAGCATAGTAAATAAAACCAAAAAAGTAGAATAGTTATTATGAATAGATCTCTGTTTGGCTGCTAATGATAAAGTCATATCTAACTTTTCATTTCCCTTACTACTATTAATTATATTCATTTGATTTGGGATAATAACTGTGAATACATTTCCAAACATATTTGTTCCTAAAATTAATCCGACACTTAAAAAAGCAAATTTATCGCTGAATAATTGAGTTAAAGTATATGAAATTAAAAATAGAATAATGATGCAAACAGTAAGAAAAACAGTATTGTTTTTCATCAAGCTTGATTTACATAATAGGTCGTAAATTATCCAGCCAACTATTAAGGATAACAATGATAAACTAATTGCAATTAATGGGGAGAATTGAATACCTTTCCTATCTACTATTAAAATTCCAGCATTTTTATAATAGATTACAGCAAGTAATAGCATGCCTGTTATAAAAGTAAGGTAACTTTGCCACTTAAAAATTACCAATCTATTCATATAGTCAGTTGGTGGAGAGGTTTTTAACCTCATGAGTTTATAATAATAACCTGAGTGCATTAAATATCCTTCACCATCCGCCTCTTTGCTGATAATATTTTTATTAAGCTTGTTATCTAGATAGTTAAATAAAAAACTATTCCCTACCCACAAAATTGCAAATAAAACGTGACCCCATCTCAATATAGCCTCAAGCCACTTTACTGTGTAAGGTAAATATTCCATTAATATTTTATTTTGTCCTCTTTTTCTTTCCAAATTTTAAATGCTTCAAGAGCTTTATCTCTATGCATTTGTGTCATTTTAATTTTTCTATCGTTTTTATCTTTATTAATTTCTGAATAAATTAATGAGTCATCAAAATCTATTTCTTGTGCATCTTTTCTTGAGTTTGCATAAAAAATTTTATCGACATGTGACCAATAAATTGCTGATAAACACATAGGACATGGCTCACAGCTTGAGTATAAATCACAACCTTCTAAATTAAATGTATTTAACTTTTTGCACGCTTCTCTAATAGCAACTATTTCTCCATGGGCTGTTGGATCATTTGTTGAGGTAACTTTATTGAATCCTTCAGAAATAATTTTATTTTGTTTTACAATAACACAACCAAAAGGTCCTCCATTATTTTGGATACTTTCGATCGATAGCTGAATTGCTCTTAACATAAATTTTTTATTATTCTCCATAAAATCCATTCATTTTTCTATTTTTAATCTCCTTTATGCTCATTAATATATTTTCTGGAGTAGCAGGAGCGTCAAGAATTGGAATTTTTTTGTAATTTACCACAGAAGCGACTGCATCTTTGATTGCAAAAAAAACACTCATTGCAAGCATAAGAGGGGGTTCGCCGGTGGTTTTAGATTTATTTACAACATTTTCTTTATTGCTTCCCTCTTTAAAAATTTCTACATTAAATTCTTTTGGTATATCACTGGCTGCAGGAATCTTATACGTTGATGGTGAAAATGTTGTAATTTCTCCGTTAGCTTTCCATTTGACTTCTTCCATGGTGAGCCAACCTTGCCCTTGAATAAAACCTCCTTCAATTTGACCAAGTTCGAGGGATGGATTAATTGCATTTCCTGCATCATGTACAATATCAACACGATTCAAAATATTTTCTCCAGTAAGTGTATCAATTGTTACTTCTGATACGGCGGCACCATAACAAAAATAATAGAATGGACGACCTGTAAATTTTTTTTTGTCAAATTTTATTTTTGGAGTTGAGTAAAATCCTGAAGATGATAAAGAAACTCTATTAAAATAAGCTTCGTTAACAATTTTATCAAATTTAAATGATCTATTTCCAAATAAAATATGGCCATCTTTATAAATAGGATCTTTTTTGTCAAAAATTTTATATTTTGATTTTATAAATTTCTCTAAGTTTTTTTTTATTTTTAAAACAGCATTTAATGCAGCTGCACCATTCAAATCTGTAGTTGATGATGCTGCACTTGCTGAAGTATTGGGAACCTTTGAAGTGTTGGTAGATGATATTTGAACTTTTTCATATGGCAAACCAAAAGAGTGGGCAACTAATTGTGCAATTTTAGTATGTGTTCCTTGTCCCATTTCAATACCACCATGATTTAAATGAATACTTCCATCAGTATATATATGAACCAATGCTCCAGCTTGATTAAGATGAATTGTGGTAAATGATATCCCAAACTTAACAGGTGTAATTGCTATACCTTTTTTTTTAAATTTACTTTTTAAATTATATTTTCTTATTTGGTCATATCTTTTTTTATAATTTGATTTTTTTAATAATCTTTCAAAAATTTTGTCTATAACATTATCCTCAATTTTCATTCCGTAGTGAGTTATATTTTTTTTATTTTTTTGATAGAAATTTAATTTTCTTACTTCAAAAGGATCTTTTTTTAAGTACCTAGAAATATTATCAATAACATTTTCTATAGCCATCATCCCTTGATTTCCGCCAAATCCTCTAAATGCTGTTGAGGTCGATGTATTAGTTTTACACAAATAGTTTTCTACTTCTAAATTTTTTAGGTAATAAGCATTATCAATATGAAGTAGCGCTCTTTCATTTATTGCATGAGATAGATCAGGTGACATTCCACATTTCGATGCCAATTTAACTTTCAATCCTTCTATGACTCCATCATCGTTAAAACCAACTTCATAAATTGATTTAAATTCATGTCTTTTTCCTGTGAGAATAATATCATCATCTCTGTCAAGTTTTAGTTTAACAGGACATTTTGTTTTATAAGAAAGTAATGCACAGATACTAGCTGTCATAAAATTTGTTTCTTTCCCACCAAATCCTCCTCCGATTCTTCTCACTAAAACAGTTATTGAATTACTTTTTTGATTTAACATTTTTGATATTATTTGCTGAACTTCTGACGGATGTTGTGTTGAACTGTATACTAGCAATTCATTGTCTTCTTTAGGAATTGTAAAAGCAACTTGGCCCTCTAAATAAAAATGCTCTTGACTTCCTGTTGTAAAATTTCCTTTTAATAAATTTTTTGATTTTGAAATTGCTTTAGAGGCGTTTCCTCTACTAATTTTTTTAACATTAAATAAAAGGTTATTTTTTTTAAGCGCATCTTCTATAGTTACTATAGGTTTTAGATTTTTATATTTAACTTTCGCCTTTAAAACTGCTTTTCTAGCGAGTTCAGTTGATTTAGCTGCTACAGCAAACAATGGCTGTCCAAAAAATTCAACTTTCTCTTTTGAAAATATAGGATCTCCATCAAAAACTGGTCCTACATCATTTCTTCCTGGAATATCCAAATAATTAACAACTGCTAAAACCCCTTCACTTTTTTTAACTTCTTCTAAATTAATTTTTTTTATAATAGCTTTTGATTTTTTGCTCCATCCAATTGCTCCAAAGAGTGTTCCTGGTGGCTCTTTTATATCATCTGTATATTCAGCAAGCCCACTTACATGTTTTATTGCACTATCGTGAGGTCTGCTTTGATTTATATGGTTTTGATTATTATTCATTAATTAATCCTTAATAATTTTTGATTTTTAATCTCAAAAAAGCATTTTAAAAGAAGGTTTTTTGCTACCTCGATTCTGTATTTTTTGCTAGCTCTCATGTCATCAATTGGTGAGAAATCTTTTTCTAAATTTTTTGTAGCTTTATCAAATATTTTTTCGGAAAATTCTGAATTAATTAATATTTTTTCAGTTTTAATTGCTCTTTTTGGAACCTCAGACATTCCCCCAAATGCAATTTTTGCTCTTTTAATATGATTTTTATTGATTTCCAAATTAAAAGAACCGCACACAGATGATATATCATCATCGAATCTTTTAGAAATTTTATAGGCTTTAAAAATGTTATGTTTTAATATTGGAATCTTAACGGAATAAATAAAATCACCTTGTTTTAGTTTAGTTTTTCTATATCCAATAAAAAAATTATTAATAGGAATTATTTTTTTTCCATTTTTACCATCTATAATTATTTTAGCGTCTAGTGCCATTAACAGTGGTAGGGAGTCACCGATTGGTGAGGCTGTTGCAATATTTCCAGCTATGGTACATACATTTCTAATTTGGACAGAGCCATACCTTTTTAAAATATTATAAAAATCTAAATAATATTTCTTTATTTGTTTTTCAAAATTTATTAAAGTTGTGCTTGCTCCAATTTCAATTTCATTTTTATATTTTTTAATAAAATTAAGCTCCTCTATTGAACCAAGATAAATTATTTTTTCTAATTCCTTTCTTTTCTTTGTGACTTCTAATGATAAATCAGTACCGCCACTCAAAAGCTTTGCATCTTTAACTTTATTTAATATTTTTTTCAGCTCTTTTATTGTTTTTGGGGCAAAATATTTTTTATTATTACTTGCGATTTCAATATTTTTTTTTGTTATTTTTTTTAATAACCTTAATATAATAAATTTGTCTTTATCAAAATGATCATATCTAGATAAATTATTTAAACTTTTAGCAGCATCAATTATCGGTCTGTAACCTGTGCACCTACACAAATTCCCAGACAATGAATCATTTATTATTTCATTATTTATACTTTTGTTATTTTTAAACATCGCAAACATCGACATGACAAATCCAGGGGTACAAAAACCACACTGAGATCCATGGTAATCCACCATTGCATTTTGAACCGAGTGTAATTTGCCATTTTCTGATGTTAAATTTTCTATTAGTATTAATTGTTTACCGTTAAGAACTGGTACAAAAGTAATGCATGAATTAATTGATTTATATAAAATTTTATTATTTTTTAGTTCACCTAAAACTATTGTACAGGCTCCACACCCTCCTTCTGCGCAACCTTCTTTTGTTCCAGTTTTTTTTAAATTTGATCTTACGAAGTTTAAAACTGTTTCATTTGGGTCAGGATTTAAAATTTGGTGAACTTTGTTTTGAAAAACGAATTCAATCTTATTAGATGACATTAACTTCCCCTATAAGTTGAATAACTCCAAGGAGAAACTAGCAGTGGGACATGATAATGTTCTTTGTTATTTGAAATTCCAAATCTAATTACTACTTCATCTAAAAAAGGTATTGGATCTAAATCAGTAATATTTTTAAAATAATCTCCAACAAAAAATACAAGTTCATATTTTCCAACTTTAAAATTTTCATTCTCGACTAAAGGTTTGTCTGCTCTTCCATCATTATTTAATTGTAAACTATTTATTTTTACTTTTTTTTGACCTTCAACAAAATATAGGTCTACTTTTATGTCTTTACCAGGTTTTCCTGAAAAAACGTCCAGCACATGTGTTGTTAATTTTGTCATATCGTTTGTTGTATAATATACAAAAATTGCATAATTAATATATTAAAACTGTTTAAAATTAGTCAAAATGGACTCAATAAATAAAGTTAATAAATTAAATAAATCTGATTTTATATCTATTTTTGGAAATGTTTTTGAAAAAACAGAATGGATAGCTGAAAGAGTATTTAATTATTTGCCTTATAAAAATTTTGATAATCTTTTTTTAAAATTTTTTAAAATTTATAATGAAAGTAATAAAGAAAGTATTATTAAAATTCTAAATTCTCACCCTGAACTTGTCGTAGAACAAAAACTAACTAATGAGTCCAAAAAGGAGCAAAAAGGAGCTGGGTTAAATGAATGTTCTAAAGAGGAAGTTGAAGAATTTAAAAAACTTAATTTAAATTATAAAAAAAAATTTGGTTTTCCATTTATAATTGCAGTAAAGGGTAAAAATAAAAATGATATTTTAAGTTATTTTAGAACTAGAATTAAAAATTCATTTGATGAAGAATTTATTGAAGCAAAAAAACAAGTTGGAGAAATTGCAACTTTTAGATTTAAAGAAATTATAAAATAAACTATAATTTAAATTAAAAAAATTTATGAAAATTTTTGATTGTTTTATGTACTTTGATGAAGATCTTGTGCTTGATATAAGACTAAATACGTTAGATAAATATGTAGATTTTTTTGTTATTATAGAAAGTAAGTATAATCATAAAGGTGAAACGAAAAAATTAAATTTTGATATAAATAAATATAAAGATTTTAAAAATAAAATAATTTATTTAATACAAGACACCGAGCCCCAAGGTATAGAAGTAGTTAACAATGATGATTTAGAAAATATTAAAAATAAGAAATATATTCTCAATTCTATAAAGAGAGAAAACACTCAAAGAAATTATATTAATTATGGTCTAAATCTAGCAGAAAAAGATGACTGGATAATAATTTCAGATTTAGACGAAATTCCCAAATTAAATAAATTTAAACTAAAAGACTCAAAAGAAAAATTTATTTTTTTTAAACAAGAAATGATTTATTACAAACTAAATTTAAAATATGAAAATTTTTTGTGGGTTGGATCAAAAGCTTGTAAAAAGAAAGATTTAATTTCTCCTCAGTGGTTAAGAAATATTAAAGATAGAAACTATCCATGGTGGAGATTTGATATTTTATTTAGTAAAAATAAGTTTAGTAATATTATGTTTGTAGAGGATGGCGGATGGCATTTCTCGTATATTAAAACTGCAAAAGAAATTGAATACAAATTAAAATCTTATCTTCATCATAGAGAATATGATTTGAATCCATTAGGAATAGATGGAATTGAAAAAATGATGAATGAAAAAAAAGCTATATATAATTTGAAGCATGACCAAAGATCATTGGTAAAAATAGGAGGAGGTGAAAAACTTAAAAAAATAGATATTAATAAGCTACCAAGTTATGTAAAGGAAAATAAAGAAAAATTAAAAGATTGGTTGGAAAATTAAATTAAAATTATTGTATGGATTATAAAAATAATATTTGATTTTAATATTCAACATCTGTGGGATCAATACTTCTCCACATATACCAAGTAAAAACAGTTCTGTAACCACTATGTAAATTAGAAATTTTATTTAAAAATTTTTCGCTAGGGGGGTAAGGTTTTTTATAATTTTTTGATATTGCTCTAATTAAACCAATATCTTTAGTTGGAAAAATGTCTGGTCTATTTAAATTAAACATTAAAAACATTTGAGCACTCCAAATACCCAATCCTTTTAATTGAGTAATATAATCAATTGCAGAAACATCGTCCATTTTCTTTAAACTTGAAACATCGAAGGATTTATTTTTGAAACTTTTTGCAATATTTTTTAAATATGAAATCTTTTGGCGAGATAGTCCGGCCTTTTTCATACTAATTGCTTTTAATTTAATAATCTTTTGAGGTATAATTTTTTTTTTACATTTAGCTTCAAGCCTATTCCAAATTGTGTCTGCAGCTTTAATTGATATTTGTTGTCCTACTATTGTTCTGCAAAGAGAAAAAAAAGGATTATTTCTGGTTGTTAAATGTCCTTTGTTATGTTGCTTAATAATTTTTTTTAATATCGGGTCTCTTTTTGAGAGTGATATTTTAGCTTTATGCCAATATTTTGGTGGTTTATTCATGTCGAGGAATGGAAACTTCTTTTTTAAGTGAAATTTCCCTTCTAAAAATAATAATTGAAGAAATAATAACCAGTAGTGAACCAATTAAAGTTTTTGAGCTAGGAACTTCATCCCAAATAACATAGCCAAAAAAAATAGCAAAAACTAAGGCTAGATATTTAAGAGGTGTTACCAAAGATACGTCTGAAAATTTATAAGATTGAGTTAACCATAAATTTGCTAATCCCCCTAAAATTCCTAAAAGAGATAGCAAAAATAAATCTTTTATGGATGGCATTATCCAACCAGTTGTGATTGTAAAAAAACTAATAAACATAATAGATAAAGAAAAATAAAAACTTATTAACCAAACTGGTTCTGAAGAAGACAGTTGTTTTATTGTTATTGCAACATATGATAACCCAAAACAAAAAATAATTGGATATAAATAATATAGATTTAAAGAACTATATCCGGGTTCTGAGATTATTAATATTCCAATAAAACCAACTATAACTGCCAACCACCTATACAAACCTACTTTTTCACTTAGTAAAAAAATAGACATTATTGTTGTAAAAACAGGTGCCGCAAAAGAAATGCTTACAACCGTTGCTAAAGGCAATTTTCTTAAAGCAATAAAAATAGCTACAATAGCAATTAACCCTGCTGCGCATCTTCTAAAGTGGAGAAAACCTCTGTTAGTTTTATAGAAATCTAAATATCTTTTTCTTGGAATCAAAAAAAATAAAGGAATTATTCCAAAAAAACCCCTAAAAAATAAAACTTCACCCACAGGGTAATTTTCAGACCATTTAACAATTAGATCCATTACTGAAAATGCACAAACTGACATAAACATGTACAAAAAGCCTAATTGATTTTTGGAAAGCATAATAATAACTTTAGATTAATTAAATTAATAATCAATGGAAATAGCAATTTTAGCATTAGGATGTTTTTGGGGACCAGAAATAAAGTTTAGCAAGTTAGATGGTGTGGTTAAAACTGAAGTTGGTTACTGTGGTGGCGACTATCAAAAAACATCTTATGAAGAAGTATGTACAGGTAAAACTAATCATGCAGAAGTTGTAAAGGTAGAATTTAATAGTGATAAATTATCCTACGAAGAAATATTAAATTTTTTTTTTGAAATACATGATCCAACTACTTTAAATAAACAAGGCCCTGACATAGGATCGCAATATAGAAGCGAAATATTTTATTCAAATTTAAAACAAAAAGAAATAGCTAAGAAAGTATTTTTAAAATTTAATGAAAAATTTAATGGAAAAATTGTAACAAAAATTTCTGAGATTAAAAATTATTGTAAAGCTGAAGATTATCATCAAAAATACTTAGAAAAAAAATATTAATGTCTATAGTTTCAACTGAATGGCTAGCTTCTAATTTTGAAAAAGTTAAAATTTTAGACTGCTCATGGCATCTACCAAATGCTAGCAGAAATTCAAAAAAGGAATTTGATAAAGATCACTTAGAAAATGCAATTTTTTTTGATTTAGATGATAATTCTGAGAAAGAAAGCGATCTTCCTCACATGATGCCTACAAAAAAAATGTGGGAAGAAATTGTATCATCAATGGGTATATCTAATAATGATTCAATAGTTATTTATGATAACTCTGACCTATATAGTTCATGTAGATGCTGGTTCTCATTTATTTACTTTGGACATAACCCTAATTTAGTTCATGTGTTAGATGGTGGATTAAAAAAATGGAAATTGGAAAATAGAACTACCACGAATAAAATAAACAAAGTAAATAAAACAAAATATATTGCACTTGAAAAAAAAGAAATGATAAAAAATAAAAAACAAATAGATGAAAATATAACAAATAAAAAATTTAAAGTAATCGATGCAAGGAGTAAAAGAAGATTTGAAGGAAAAGATCCTGAACCAAGGAAAGATGTCAGAAGCGGTTCAATAAAAAATTCTTATTGTCTTCCCTTTAACGAGCTGATTACTGAAAATCATACCTTTAAAAATTCAAAAGACATTTTAAACAAATTTTCAAGTTTATTAGGTTCAAGTTATGACGAAGAAATTGTTTTTTCATGTGGATCAGGAGTTACTGCAACTGTTTTAGCTCTTGCTTATTCCATGATAAATAATAAATATACACCTACTATTTATGACGGCTCCTGGGCTGAGTATGGAAAATTAAAACTATGAAAAGATCAACAAAAATAACAACTATAATAATTATTTTCTTTTTTGTAATTGCAGCAGTAATTGTTGCAAGGACGATGGTGGGCAACCATTTTAAGAAAAAATTTAGTAAAAGACAGCCTCCAGGAATAATTGTCACTGAGGTAGTAGAAAAAAAATTTTCAGAAACTATTGAAAGTTTTGGTACAGCAATATCAAAAAAAACTGAAACTTTTAGAATTAAAAAAAATAATTTAACTTCAGATCTTAATCTTAAAAAATATGTAGAGAAGGGTGAAATTATAGTTAAACTCAAAGATAAAGATATTATAGCTCCTTTTAGCGGGATTTTAGGTTATAGGGGATTAACAGAAGATACTCTTGGATCAGAAAATTCGGTTATTATAACATTAGATGATAGCTCAATCATTTATTCCGATTTAAAAATTCCTGAAACATTTGCAGCGGTAATTAAAAAAGGATTGCCAATTAATGCTAAATTCGCAGGTTATAAAAACAAAATTTATGAGGGTGAGGTCGATGGAGTTTCTAGTAGAATTAATGCGGAAACAAGAAGTCTTTTAACAAGAGTTAAAATTAATAATGAAAACTATGAATTAATTCCAGGTTCACTACTCGAAGTAAATTTAAATTATAATGAAAGAAGTTCTCTATCTATTCCTGATACAAGCATAATGCTGGAAGGAAATAAATCTTACGTTTACAAAGTAAAAGAAGATAGCACAGCAAACAAAACTGAAATTAAAATAGGTTTAAGAAATAAAGGTAATGTTGAGGTAATTTCTGGACTAATTTCAGGAGACATTATTGTTGCGGAAGGACTTAAAAAAGTTAGACCAAGGGGAAAGATTAAACCAATTAAAAAGTAAATAATGTATATAACTGAAGTTAGTATAAGACGACCTGTAGTTGCCTGGGTATTATCTTTAATTTTAATTGTGTTTGGATTTTTCGTATTTTGGAAATTACCCGTGAGAGAACTTCCGTCTGGGCTTCAGCCACCTGTAGTGCAAGTTAAAGTCGATTATAAATCAGCATCTGCATCTATAATTGATGAAGAAGTTACACAGGTAATTGAAGACGTGATAGGTGGAGCTGAGGGAATAAAAAATATTGACTCAAAATCAGAAAATGGAAAGAGCACAATAAATATAGAATTTAATACTGATATTGATTTGGACGATGCTGCAAATGACGTTAGAGAAAGAGTTGCAAGAATAGTTGACAACCTACCTGCAGAATCTAATCCACCACAAATACTTAAACAAGCGGCAGGTTTTACAACCACTATGTGGATAGCACTTTCCTCTGGAACATGGAGTGATTTAGAATTAGGAGACTACGCAGAAAGATATTTAGTAGATCAATTTTCAAGTGTTAAAAACGTTGGAAGAATTAGAGTGGGAGGACTAAGAGAATTAAGTGTAAGAGTATGGATAGATCCAATTAGACTAGCAGCTAATAATCTTACTATTCAGGAGGTGGAGGTGGCCCTTCGAAATGAAAATGTCAGTCTACCTGCGGGTACATTAGAGTCTAACAATGTAGACTTAACAATTAATTTAGACAAATCATATAATGATTTAAAAAAACTAAAACAATTACCAATAAAAAAAGGGAAAAATAATTTAGTCAAACTCTCAGATATAGCTAATATTGAGTTTGGACCAGTTTCAGAAAAAGCATTATTTAGAGCGCAAAGTAAAAATGCACTAAATCTTAAAACTGTTGGAATTGGTATTTATGCGAAAAGTGGCGCATCTACCGTAGAGCTTTCAAAAGAAATTAAAAAAAAAATTAAGGAAGTTAAGAAAAATTTACCTCCAGAATTAAATTTGGAAATAGCTTTTAATAGAGCAACATACATAGGAGCTGCAATTAATGAGGTTTACAAAACTCTTATAATTGCTTTTATTTTAGTTGTAGCAATTATTTATTTATTTTTGGGCAATCTAAAAGCGGTTATTGTGCCAGCTATAGCTTTACCTGTTAGTTTAATAGCCACTTTTCTAGGAATATATTTATTTGATTTGTCGATAAATATATTCGTTTTATTAAGTTTCATTTTAGCAATTGGGATAATTACGGATGACTCTGTAATTATGACTGATGCAATTTATCGAAGAATAGAAAACGGTGAAACACCTTTGGTTGCAGCTTACAAAGGATCAAAACAAATAACATTTGCTATTATTGCTACAACATTAATATTAGTTGCCGTTTTTCTTCCACTGATTTTTATAGAAGGAATAGCAGGAACATTATTTAAAGAAACAGCTATTGCATTGTCTTTTTCAATTGTAATTTCGTCATTTGTAGCTTTAACACTATCGCCAATGCTTGGAAGTAAATTTTTAAATAAAAAAACTAAAACAAATTTTTTTGTCGTAAAATTTGATAAATTTTTTAAAGGATTTTCGTATTTTTACCAAGATACGCTTAAATTTTGGATTTATAAAAAAAAAATAGTCATCTCTTTTATTGTACTAATGATAATTGGTTCGGCATTATTGTATAATTTTACTAAAAAAGAACTACTCCCTCTAGAAGATAGAGGTGCTTATCTTGTTATTGGTTTCACAGACGAAGGTAGTTCTTTTCAGTATACTCAAAATAGAGCAGAAGATGTAGAAAAAAGGCTTATACCTTTATTACAATCTGAAGATAGTCCTTACAAAAAATTTCTAATGATAGTTCCTGGTTTTGGATCTGAAAATAGTTACTTAATTATTTCACTCCTGGATCATTGGAAAAATAGAAAACAAAATTCTCAAACTATTATGCGACAAGCAATTGGAAAAATAGTGACTGTACCACAAACTGTAGCTTTTCCAATATCACCACAATCAATAAGAGTTTCGAATTATAATAAACCAATCCAAATGGTCATATTAGGAAGTACTTATGAAGAATTGGAAAAAACACAAAATAAAGTAATAAGAATGTTAAGAAAAAATAGAAATTTATCTAGAATTGAAACTGATTATTCACGAAATAAACCGGAAATAAAATTAATTATAAATAAAAATAAAGCTAAGGACTTAGGTATATCTGCTCAATCAATTGGTCAAACTCTAGAAACTTTATATGGTGGGAAAACAGTTACAAAATTTAATAAACTAGGAAAAGAATATCCAATTATTTTACAACAATATTCATCGGATAGAAAAAATAAAGAAGGTTTAAGCAAAATATTCGTCAGATCGGAAAATAATGGAAAATTAATTTCCTTAGCTAACTTGGTTGATTTTAAGGAACAGGGTTCTGCTAATAAATTATCAAGATATAACAGACAAAGAGCCATTACTATATCTGCAAATATAAGTGAGGGTTATACTTTGGCAGAAGCTATTAAGTATTTAGAAAAAACAATTATCGAAGTTGCTCCTGAAAAACAAATTACCTGGAAGGGTAAATCTGAAGAATTAAAAGAAACTAGTAATGAACTATACATTATTTTTGCTCTAGCATTATTAACTGCTTATTTAGTAATGGCTGCAACATTTAATTCATTTATACATCCTTTTATAATTGTTCTTACTGTTCCGCTTGCTGTTTTTGGAGGATTGGTATTTATTTTATTTTTAAATACCTCGATAAATATTTTCTCTCAAATTGCTCTTGTTATTCTTATTGGAATTTCAACAAAAAATAGTATTTTAATTGTCGACTATGCTAACCAACTAAGAGCAGCGGGCAAAAATATTGAAAGCTCAGTGAAAGAGGCTTGTGATCTTAGATTTAGGCCTATAATCATGACATCAATTAGTACCATGATTGCAATGATGCCATTGGTTATTGGAAATATTGGTCCAGGTGCCGGGGAAGGATCAAGACTTGCAGTTGGTGCAACAATATTAGGTGGAATGATAATTTCTACATTTTTTACTTTATACGTAACACCTACGATGTATCTAACTTTGGCCAAAAACACAAAAAGAATTGATGTTATTGATATAGAACTTAAAAAACAGTTACGCTAAAAAATAATATATTTTTTTCTATTTAAATGCCCATCACATTTATCAAGTTGACTCTTATACTTATTTGATTGCGATTGAACTCTTTTTGCTAAAAAAATTATTTTTTCGTTATTCTTATAATTTTTATAATTTCCCCACCCTTCATGATATGCAATATACTGTCTAAAAGCATCTTTCTTTGAAATTTTTAATATTTTTTCTGATTTGTTTGTGTACCAACCAATAAAATCTACACTATCTTTAAATCTAACTCTTGTAGCTAATGGATTATTGGTCTCTTGTTTATATTGTTTCCACGTACCTTTTACAGCTTGCGAATAACCAAAAGAACTTGAAGGTCTTTTATAAGGTATTACTTTAAATATTTTTTTTCTTTCAGGTTTTGCTAACCAATCAAAATCAGACTCCATTTTTATAATTGCTAATTGAATATAAATTGGTGTACCCCATTTTCTCTCAGTTTTTTTTGCATGTTTATACCAAAGATATCTCTCTGAAAATATTGAACATCCATCTGCTGTATTTTTTGGAATTGAAGAGCATGCTGAAACTAACAAAAATAAAATTAAATATAATAATTTTTTATTTTGAATCACTTCTTATTTTATATAAGAATTTAATTCATAATTCTTCTCCATTTTTCTGGTTCTAAAAAATTTCCTCTCCATAATCCTAATTTATTTTTTTTAGCATATTGTTCTTGTAATACATATCTTTTTGAATATTTTCTGTAAGCCACTGCATAACCATTTTTTACAAGCCAACCATTAATATCTTGCTTTTGAATATAACAAGTTCCAATATATCGTTTATATTTGTCCTTATTATTTTCAAGAATACACTTAACTTTTTTGCCCTGTAATTTCTTTAATAATGCTAAGCTTGACTCTTCACCGCATAGATAATCTTTTTGAAAGTTAAATATAATAAAACTTAAATATATTTTTTGGCAAATTTGTTTTTTTTCAGGTGCGTCTATACCAAAAAGTCTTATTTTTTTTTTATTAATTTTAATTGTATCTCCGTCAATAACATTGGCATTCCCAAAAATAGTTTTTTCGGCAGAATTTAATAAAGTAGAAAATATTAGAAATGTTAATAAGCTAAATAAAATCTGATTTAGCTTTTTCATTAAGCTCATCCATTTTTTTTCTTATTTCTTCGTCATTTATATTGTAATTTTTCAGATCTTGTTTAATTTTTCTGAAAACATCTTCGTCTCCTGCTTCAGCAAAATCAGCTTTTATTACAGATTGAATATATTCTTTTTCTTGATCAGCATTATATCCTAAAATTTGTGAAGCCCATTGACCAATATATTTATTTCTACGCGCACTAACTTTGAATTGCAATTCTTCATCATGGGCAAATTTTTTCTCAAAACTTTTTTCTCTTTCATCGAATGTGCTCATCTTTTTCTCCAAAAATTAAATATAGTAAATAATAAAATTGACATTAAAACTCCTACAACATTACCAAACAAGTCACCATATTGAAATGATCTGTTTGGTATCAATAAATGTAAAATTTCAAGAATTATAGAGCTTAAAATTAAATAATTAAGGATAAGTATTTTATTACTTTTGTAGTATGCGATCAGTCCTACAGATGATAATAAAAAAAAAGTATATACATGATTTGATGATATTGATAAAAAATCTTGAGTAATTTGTGGTTGTTTATGAAATTCTCCGTAAATTAGAAAACCTAAAATACTCCCAGGATATACATATAAAATAATAGTAATTGTATTAATAATATTAAATAGTATTTTTGTCTTTTGCATAATTACCTTATATTAAAAAATTACTAATGAGTCATTTAATTTTAATACGTCACGGACAAAGCGAGTGGAACTTGCAAAAAAGATTTACTGGTTGGGTTGATGTTGAATTAACTCCACAAGGAAAATTAGAAGCCTGCAAAGCTGGGGAGCTAATAAAAAATTTAAAATTAAATCTAAATCATTTTTTTTGTTCTTATCAAAAAAGAGCAATCGAAACATTAAGTTTAATTTTAAATACGCTGAGAATAAAAAACGATAATGTAACAAAAGCTTGGCAATTGAATGAAAGAAATTATGGGTCTTTAACCGGTTTAAATAAAGAAGAGATGAAAAAAACTTTGGGTGAAAACAAAGTTCATGAATTTAGAAGATCATGGAATATTGCTCCAGAACCACTAAATAAAAATAATCCTTATCATCCTTTAAATATTAAGGCATATAAAGATATACCTAAAAATATGATTCCTGATACGGAGTCTCTGAAAGATACCTATGAAAGAGTGGTCCCATATTACGAAAAAAATATACTACCTTTGATTAACGAAAATATAATTATTGCTGCTCATGGAAACTCTATTCGTACTCTATGTAAATATTTATTTAAAATAGACGATTCTAAAATTTCAAGATTAGAAATCCCTACTGGCAATCCTTTGGTTTTAAATTTTGAAAATAAAAAGTTAGTAAACGCAAAATATTTGGATGAGGAAAGAGCTAAAGATTTAATAGTTTTTTGATAGTTTATTAAATATTTCTATATCAGTAACATGTATAAAATCGTTTAAACTTTCAAATCCATAAAGTTTATTTTTATCAACCATTTGATTCCATATTTCAATAATTGAAAAAGAATTATTATTGTTTGCTGAAAAAATATTTTTATTAATTATTTGACAACCAGTATAAATAAAATTTTTTTCTTGATAACTTAAAATATTTTTAGAGTCTAAATTAAAATCACCTTTGAGTTTTTTGTCAAAACTTTTAGATTTATTAACAACCAATAAGACATTTTGAATTTTATTTTTTAGGTAAAAAACCTCCATTTTTCTAATTACTTCAATATATTCTTTGCTCCATATTGTATCGGGATTAAAAACAAAAAAATTATCATTAGCTGATTTTTTTATTAAATTTAAAATGCCACCACCAGTGTCTAAAATCGACTCACCATCATCTATAATATCAATTTTACAATTGAAATTTTTGTTATTAATAAATTCTTTAATTTGTTGCTTTAGATAAAATGTATTAATCAAAATATTTTTTATTCCAAGCTCATTAATTAAATTAATAGTATTTTCTAACAAACTTATATCTTTTACTTTTAGTAGTGGTTTTGGAGTATTTAATGTTAAAGGATTTAATCTTTTACCATAGCCAGCACAAAGTATTAATGCTGTATTTATTTTTTCCATTTTTTTTGTCTCATTTTTTTTGAAAAATTGTTATCTAAAAATAATTTTAAATCATTGAATACTGCATTATTATTAATTCTATTTTCAATTAATTTCCATGCATATGGTATTAACTTTAAGTAGTAATGCTTTTTATCTCTTGATGATAATCGAGTAAATATACCGATTATTTTTATATTTCTTAATACAGACAATACATCAAAATCATTTTTAAAATCACTTTTATTTATAAATTTGTTTTGTTCTAAATAATATTTAAAAACTTTTTCTTTTAAAGAATTTGAAGTTTTTAATCTCACATCATCTATGAGTGAAGCAAGATCATATGAGTGGTTTCCATATGAAGCATCTTGATTATCTATAATAGCTATTTTTTTTTTATACTCCATTAAATTAGAAACATGAAAATCTCTATGAACAAATACATAATTTTTATTTTTTACTTTTTTTAATAAAATTTTAATAATATCTTTTAATTTATTTTTTTTCACTCTTTGGTTTTTTTTCTTTATAACTTTTGGAATATACCAATCTAAAAATAGTTTTGACTCGTTAAAAAGTTTGTCGTGTG
>CACAHI010000010.1 GCA_902532225.1 uncultured Pelagibacteraceae bacterium | reverse complement strand
TCAATTTCACAAGGTATTTTTTTTCCAGACAAGCAGTTCAAAGACTGATTTTTTATCATGCTTAGAACATGTTTTTGTGCCTCTGCGGGGTTTATAATTAATGCATTCGGCTTGGATCTCGAAACTAAATTGCCATCATCTTCATAATTTCTATCAGCAAAAATTTCACATGCTATTTTCATTTTTAGTTTCTTTGCAGCTATTTCCATTTTTGAACCAGTTGGTACTAAATATATTAAATCTTTGTTTATATCATTGATTGCTTCTGCAATTGTTGTTGCTAGTTCTATATCTTCGCATGCCATATTGTTAAGGGCTCCGTGGGGTTTTATATGAGTTACCTTCTCTCCGTGAGATACTGCGATTTTTTGTAATACCTCATATTGATCAACTATTAATTTTTTAATCTCTGCATTATTTAGATTAATTCTTTTTCTTCCAAAATTTTCAGGATCATTAAATGATGGATGTGCACCTATGCTTACACCATTATTTTTTGAAATTTTTATTACTTGGTTCATAGTCATTTCGTCACCCGCGTGATAACCACAGGCAATATTTGCTGAATTTACTATTTTAAGTAAATCTGGATCATGCTTATTAGAGTGAAACTTAGATTTTTCTCCTAAATCACAATTGATATTAATTTCCATAATATTAATAGTAAAGTATAACACATCATGATTAAAAATATAACAAATCTTGGTGACGCAGCATTATATTGTGATTTTGGCCAGGAAGTTAATAGAGCAACTAATTTAAATGTAATTAATTTTTTTAATAATTTAAGAGATAAAAATTTTTCAGAAATTACAAATATATCACCATCATATAATAAATTAATTATTTCGTTTGATCTTAATTTAACCAATTTTGAAAAAATTAAAAAAAAAATTTTAAATCTTGAATTAAAAAAATTAAATAATAAAATTAATAAAAATGTTAAAATCCCAGTATGCTGTAACGAGAAATATAGTATTGACTCAAAGAGACTCGAAACTAAGCTAAAAATTTCTTTTGAAAAAATCTTAGAAAATTTTTTTTCTAAAGACTATTTTTGTTATATGACTGGATTTATAGCTGGAATGCCATTCCTAGGAGACATTAATCAAGAAATTAGGTTAAATAGACTTGAAACACCTAGAGTTAAAGTTCCAAAAGGGTCGATAGGTATAACCGAACAATTTTGCAATATTTATACTTTTGAAAGTCCAGGAGGATGGAACATAATTGGAAATACACCAGTAAATATTTTTAATAAAGAAAACAGTAAAAATCCTGCTTTAATCAATCCAGGAGATAAGGTTAATTTCTACAAAATATCTATAGATGAATACAAAGGATGGAATGAAAGAAAATAATTTTGAAGTTATAAGACCTGGTATAAATACAACATATCAAGATTTTGGAAGAAAAAATCTTTATCACATAGGAGTTCCTTTTAGCGGAGCAATGGATAATAGAAATTATTTAATTTCAAACAAATTAGTTAATAATAAAATGAATAGCGCAGTTATAGAATTTGCTTATCAAGGACCTATGTTAAAATTTAATGGAGAATCAACTATTTTTGCTATCACAGGAGATGTTAACTTTAATATTAAAAGAAAAAAAAATTCTATTTTAGAAAAAGGTAATTCTTATCAAACATATAATTTAAAAAACGGTGACGAAATAGATATATTATCTACCAATAGATCGGTATATGGATATTTGGCAATATCAGGAAACATAGATGTCAAATTATTTGGCAATAGCTGTTCGACTAATACAAAAGCAAAAATCGGATCAAATGATGGTGAAAAAATTAAAAAGGGTGACAAAATTTTTTTTTCAAATTTAAGTAATAAAACTCAAATTAAAAAATTAAACTATATAAATACAAAAATAGAACAAATAAGAGTTATTAGAGGAACAAATTATAATTATTTTTCTAAAGAATCTAAAAATATTTTTTTTAGAAATGAATTTAATGTAACAAAGTTAACAGACCGAATGGGTATGAGACTAGAAGGTAACAAAATTAAAAATATAGTAGATACCAATATAAAATCTGAAGGATTAATAAAAGGCACTATACAAATCCCTGCAGATGGAAATCCAATCATAATGCTATCAGATCATGGAACTATTGGTGGTTATCCAAAAATTGGTGTAGTTATAAGTGCTGACTATGATAAACTAGTTCAAATTGTTCCTGGTTCAAAAATAAAATTTAAAGAGGTAAGTCTGTCGGATGCAGAAAAATTATATAAATTTTATAATCTTGAAACACAGAATATTTTAAATCAAATTTCATGAATTTTATACAAAAAATCCCTGGACCTTTTTTAGTCTTTCTTGGTGCTTGTTTTTTAAGTTTTGGTGGATTAATAGTCAAATCATTTGAAGGCGCAACTCTTTGGCAAATTTTATTTTGGAGACAATTTTTTTTTGTAATAGTTGTATTTTTGTTTCTAATTTTTGTTTATAAAAAAGATATATTTAAGGCTGTTTATAAATCAGGATTTCCTGGACTAATAGGAGGTATAATTCTTGGAATAGGTTTCAGTAGTTATGTTTTTGCCATGTATAAAACTACTGTTGCTAATACAAATTTTATTATACAGACTCAAACAATTTTTTTAGCAATTTTTGGTTATTTTTTTTTAAAAGAAAAAATATCTAAAATTACATTAGCTTCAATAATTTTAGCTGTGTCAGGACTAATTGTTATGTTGGGTAATAATTTATCACCAGGGCAAATGTCAGGAAATATAGTTGCCTTCATAATGCCAATTACTTTTGCTTTTCTAATCTTAATAGTAAGAAAATACCCAGATGTAGATATGGTTCCTTTGCAACTTACCGCGGGTTTGGTAGCAATGTTAATTGGTTATATTGTTTCTAACAAAATAACTATTTCATTAAATGATCTTGTTTTAGCTTTTCTAGCAGGATCTTTTCAAATTGGTTTAGGGTTTATATTTATAACAATTGGAGCAAAAAAAACATTATCAGCAATGGTAGGAATAATAATGCTTACTGAAGCCGTTTTAGGTCCTTTCTGGGCTTGGTTATTTATCAATGAAAATCCACCACTTTCAGTAATTTTTGGAGGTATAATAATTATTTTTGCTGTATTTCTACAATTTTACACACTTTTAGTTGATTAAAAAAAAAATTAAAAACATTGTTTTATATGATATGTTAAACCCCACGGGAGAGACTATTTTATAATAGCGCCGAAGGAGCAACCACCCCGGAAACTCTCAGGCAAAAGGACCGTACATATTAACTCTGGAAAGAGAATTATTCTCGCCGAAGGAGCAAATCTCTCAGGCACATAGACAGAGGGGGTCGAGAGTTAATATGAATGTAAAAAAAACAACACTATTTAATCTTCATAAAAAACATGGCGCAAAGTTTGTTAACTTTGCTGGTTATGAAATGCCAATTCAATATAAAGATGGAATTATTGCAGAGCATAATTTGACAAGGAACAAATCAGGAATTTTTGATGTTTCTCATATGGGACAACTATTTGTTACAGGTAAAGATGATCTAACTGAAAATTTACAAAAAATTTTACCAACTGATCTTAAAAAACTATCTATTAATCAAAGCAAATATTCTTTTTTAATGAAAGAAAATGGTGGGATTTATGATGATTTGATTATAACAAAAATAGAAGATGGTTACATGATTATACTGAATGCCGCATGTAAAAAAAATGATTTGTTAATTATAAAATCCAAACTGGATAATAAATTTGAATTAATCTTAAAAGATGATTTGTCTTTAGTTGCAATTCAAGGGCCTGAGTCAAAAGATATTTTAGAAAAAATAATTCCAGGTGTTAAAAAAATAAAATTTATGAATGGAAATAAATTTAGCTTTAACTCGGAAGATATTTATATAACTAGATCAGGATATACAGGAGAGGATGGCTTTGAAATATCAATAAAAAATAACTCAGTAAATAAGTTAGTGGAAATGATGATTGAGCTTGGTTCAAACCTAATTGGGTTAGGTGCTCGTGACACATTAAGACTTGAAGCAGGACTTTGCCTATATGGTCATGATATTAATGAAGAAACTAGTCCAATTGAAGCAAATTTGAAATGGGCAATTTCTAAAAATAGAATTAATGATGAATTTACCGGAGCTAAAGAAATAAAAAGACAATTTCATGAAGGTGTAAAAAAAATAAGGGTAGGAATTAAACCAGATAGCAGAGTTATAGCTAGAGAATCTACAAAAATATTTGATGAAAAAAATAATCAAATAGGAAAAATAACTAGCGGAACATTTGGACCAAGTGTTAAGGGTCCTATAGCAATGGGCTATGTTCCAAATTTATTTTCAAAATCAAATACAAAGGTATTTTTAGAAGTTAGAGGAAAAAAAATACTTGCGAGTATATGTGATTTACCATTCTATAAAAAAAAATATGTGAAAGGAGAAGTTGATGTCAGAAGTTAAATTTTCAAAGGAACATGAATGGATTACAGTCGCTGATGATATAGCTACGATTGGTATTACCAAACATGCTACAGAGCAATTAGGAGATATTGTTTTTACAGAGCTTCCAGATAAAGGATCAAATGTTGAAAAAGATAAAACAGCTGGTGTTGTAGAGTCCACAAAAGCAGCAAGCGATGTATATACACCAATAAGTGGTGAAGTAGTGGATATTAATCAATCCATTGTGGATGA
Organism: uncultured Pelagibacteraceae bacterium; assembly: GCA_902532225.1. Lineage (GTDB taxonomy): Bacteria > Pseudomonadota > Alphaproteobacteria > Pelagibacterales > Pelagibacteraceae > Pelagibacter. Next base: position 27,716 of record CACAHI010000010.1, on the reverse strand, counting down.
TCCTTCAAAAATTAATTTAGATCCGGAAGGTTCAGCATGGTTTTTTAAATTAAAAATTAAAGATAAATCTGAAATTGATACTTTAATGAGTAGAGAAGAATATGAAAAATTTGCAAAGGAAAGTAGTAGCTAATGTTACATAATTCTCAAAAAGATTTTATTAGGAGACACATAGGACCTAAGAAAAAAGATGAGCAAAAAATGCTAAGCCAACTTGGATATAAATCTTTAAGCGAATTAATAGATAATACTGTACCAGAAAAAATTTTATTAAAAGATGTACTTAGTATAGGTGAACCCAACTCAGAATATGAAGCTCTAAGAAAATTAAAAGCAATTTCTAAAAAAAATCAAATTTATTCCAATTTTATCGGAATGGGTTACTATGGCACTTATACACCAAACGTAATTGTAAGAAATATTTTAGAAAATCCAGGATGGTATACTTCCTATACTCCTTATCAGGCTGAAGTTGCACAGGGAAGATTAGAAATGCTTTTAAACTTTCAACAAATGATTATTGATTTTACGGGAATGGATATCGCTAATGCTTCATTACTCGATGAAGGTACCGCTGCTGCTGAAGCGATGGGTTTAAGCCATAGGTTAAATAAAAAAGATAGCAAAATAGTTTTTGTTTCAAATGACTGTCATCCTCAAACCATTGATGTAATTAAAACAAGAGCAGAACCAATGGGCTTAAAAGTGATAATTGGGAAAGACACTGATATAGATAAGATTTCAGAAGATATAATTTGCGGTATTCTTCAATACCCTGGAACACTAGGAGATATAAAAGATCCAAGTGAAAGTATAAGTAAAATTAAGAAAAAAAATGGAAAAGCAGTATTAGCGTGTGATCTGCTTGCTTTAGCAAAGTTAAAAACTCCTGCAGAGCTAGGAGCAGATATAGCAGTGGGAAATTCACAACGATTTGGAATCCCTATGGGTTATGGAGGACCACATGCTGCATTTTTTGCTACCAAAGATGAGTTTAAAAGATCAATGCCGGGTAGAATTATAGGAGTCTCAGTTGATAGACATGGCAACAAGGCTTATAGACTTGCCCTTCAAACAAGGGAACAACACATAAGAAGAGACAAGGCCACTAGTAATATTTGTACTGCTCAAGCTTTATTGGCAATTGTTTCAGCAGCTTATGCTATTTATCATGGGCCTAACGGTATAAAAAAAATTTCAGAAAGAGTTTCTCAATTAGCAAATAATTTTGCCGATAAGATAAAAAAATCTGGTTACGAAATATATTCCAACAATTTTTTTGATACAGTTGTAATTAAAACAAAAGATAAAACAGAAAAAATATTTAAAAATGCCTTAGATCAAAAAGTGAATATTAGAAAAGTTAATTCAGAAATGTTAGCAGTTTCTTTTGATGAGAAGAAAAATGTTTATAGGGCTAACCAGCTATTAAAAATATTTAATTGTGCTGAATCAATAAAAGATAATCCAACTGAAAGCTTACCAAACTTGCCTAAGAATCTTTTAAGAACATCAAAGTATTTAGAGCACACAGTTTTCAATAGCTATCACTCCGAAACTGAAATGCTTAGGTACTTAAAAAGACTAGAGGACAAGGATATTGCGCTCAACCGTTCAATGATTGCTTTGGGATCATGTACAATGAAATTAAATGCAGTTGCAGAGATGATACCTATATCTTGGAGAGAATTTTCAGAACCACATCCTTTTGTACCAATTGAACAAATGGATGGTTTTAGAACACTTTTTACAGATTTAAAAAATTGGTTAAGATCTATTACAGGTTTTTCAGGTGTTTCATTACAACCAAATGCTGGTGCTCAAGGAGAATATGCAGGCTTAATGGTTATAAGAAAATATCATATTGAAAGAGGTGAAAAAAATAGAAATGTTTGTTTAATCCCAAGCTCCGCTCATGGTACAAATCCAGCTAGCGCTCAAATGGTTGGAATGAAAGTTGTTGTAGTTAATTGCGATAAGGATGGCAATGTTGATTTTGAAGATTTAAAAAAGAAATCAGAGCTTCATTCAGAAAATCTTGGCGCTCTTATGGTAACTTATCCATCTACACATGGAGTATTTGAAGAAAAAATATCAGATATTTGTGAATTGATCCATAAACATGGTGGACAAGTATATATGGATGGTGCAAATTTAAACGCACTTGTTGGAATAGCAAAACCTGGAAATTTTGGGCCAGATGTTTGTCACATCAATTTACACAAAACATTCTGTATACCGCATGGAGGAGGCGGACCAGGTATGGGACCAATTGCATGTAAAAAACATTTAGAAATTTACCTACCTAAACATCCAGTTGTTGAAGATTGTGGGCCAGCTACAGGTATAGGCCCAGTTTCTGCTGCACCATGGGGAAGTTCAAGTATTTTGTCAATATCTTGGATGTATATAAAAATGATGGGATCTGAAGGATTAAAATTAGCAACACAGATTGCAATATTAAATGCAAATTATATTGCACATAGATTAAAAAATCATTTCCCAATTTTATACAAAGGAAGCAAAGGCAATGTAGCCCATGAATGTATTATAGATATTAGAACGATTAAGAGCGAAACTGGAATTACAGAAGAAGATATTGCAAAAAGATTAATTGATTTTGGATTTCATGCTCCCACAATGTCTTGGCCAGTTCCCGGCACTATGATGATAGAACCAACTGAAAGTGAAAGTTTAAAAGAACTAGATAGATTTTGTGATACTTTAATAAAGATTAAGTCTGAAATTGACAACATAAAATCAGGAAAGTTTGATAAAGTTGATAATCCTATAAAGAATGCACCACATACTGATCTAGAATTAGCCTCAAATGAATGGATGCATAAATACACTAGAGAAGAAGCAGCTTATCCTTCTGAGTTTTTAAAATCTAATAAATTTTGGCCACCTGTTGCTAGAGTAGACAATGTATATGGTGACAAAAATCTTTTTTGTACTTGTCCAAGTATGGATGAATTTAAAGAAGATGCAGCTTAACTATTAATGAAAATTGCCGTAATCGGATCAGGGATTTCTGGTTTAAGTGCAGCTTATTTTTTATCCAAAAAACATAAAGTAGATTTATTTGAAAAAGATGATCATTTTGGAGGACATTCATATACCGTTGATGTTGAATATGAAAAAAATAAAAAAATATCTGTAGATATAGGGTTTATTGTATTTAATCATGAGACTTATCCAAATTTAATCAATTTTTTTAAAGAAAATAAAATTGATATAGAGAAAAGCAATATGAGTTTTTCAGTTTCAGTTCATGATACAAGCATTGAATATTGTGGAAATGGACTAAATGGAATTTTTGCAAATAAAAATAATTTGTTTAACATTAAATTTTTAAAAATGTTTTTTGATATTTTAAAATTTTATAAAAAAAGTTCAAATTTAAAGAATTTAGATGGTAAAGAGACATTAGGAAATTATTTAAAAAAACAAAATCTTTCAAAATTTTTTATTAACTATCATTTAATTCCCATGGTTTCAGCAATTTGGTCAATGCCACCACAAGAGTCCAGTACAATGCCATTAAAGTTTTTTTTGAATTTTTTTCAAAATCATGGACTATTTAAACTAAAGGATAGACCGCAATGGTATACTGTTAAAAATAGAAGCAGAACATATGTTAATAAAATTTTAAGTAAAATTAGTGGAGAATATTATAAAAATTATAAAATCAACAAAGTAAAAAGAGAATTAAATAGTGTAAAAGTTTATTATGGAGATCAAAGCGAATTTTTTGACTATGAAAAAATAGTTCTAGCAGTCCATGCAGATGATGCACTTTCTATAATTGAAAATCCGCTAAAGGAAGAAAGTGAAATTCTTTCAAATTTTCACTATAAAAAAAATCTTGCAGTGATTCACACTGATGAAATATCAATGCCAAAAAATAAAAAAGCATGGTCATCATGGAATTCAAAGATAGATCAAAAAGATGTTAAAAATAATTCAGTTACATATTGGTTAAATCTTCTTCAAAATTTAAACATAAAAAAAAATATTTTTTTAACTTTAAATCCTTTTTTTAAAATAGACGAAAGTAAAATAATTAGAAAAGTCAATTTTACACACCCATATTTTAATCAAGAAACTTTAGTTAATCAGAAAAAACTAAATCTAATACAAAATAAAAAAAGTATACTTTTTTGTGGCAGTTATTTTGGTTACGGTTTTCATGAAGATGGAATCAAATCATCTTTAGAAATGGTTAAACATATAGATGATTAAAGAATCTTTTATTTATACTGGAAAGGTAATTCACAAAAGATTTAAACCAAAAGAACATTCCTTTAAGTACAAAGTATTTTCACTTTTTATTGACCTATCAGAAATAGAACTGATAGAAAAAAAAATACCTTTTTTTTCATATAACAAAATTAATTTAATAAGTTTTTTTGATAAGGACCATGGTGATAGAGACGGTTCGTCATTACAATATTGGGTTAAAAAAAATTTAAATTCTATAGGCATAGACACAAACGAAATAAAAATAAAGATTTTATGTTATCCAAGGATTTTAGGGTATGTTTTTAATCCTTTAAGTATTTTTTTTGTCTATAGGAGAAACTCTTCCTTATCGGCAATTCTTTATGAGGTAAAAAATACATTTGGCGAGCAACACACATATGTTTTCAAAGTTGATGCTAATAATAAGATAATTAAAAATAACTGCACAAAAAAATTTTATGTATCGCCCTTTATGGATTTATCTTCAGAATATTTTTTTAGAGTTTTAGAGCCAGGAAATAAATTTTCTGTAATTATTGATCAAAGAGATCACAAAGGGAAACTTTTGTATGCTTCTCAAGATGGAGTAAGGTCCGAATTATCTGCCAAAAACCTAGCTTTTTCCTATTTAAAACACCCTTTGATGACTTTTAAAATCATTGCCGCGATACATTTTGAAGCATTAAGATTATGGGTTAAAGGAATTAACTTAGTGAAAAAAAAGTTAAATATAAAAAATAATATAACTATCGAAAACAGATAATGATAAGCAGTTTTGCAGACAAAATAGTTTTTGGCGCTCTTAAAAATATTAAATACGGCAGAATTTATTTAACTAATTTTAATGGAGAAGAATATACTTTTGGAAATGAAAATGAAATTTTAGAAGTGAATATTAAGATTAATAAACCAGGTTTTACACTTGATGTTGTAAATAAAGGCAGCATTGGTATGGCAGAGGCATATATGCGTGGAGATTTTGAGACTAATAATTTACCTGATTTAATTGAGATTACAGCAAGAAATATAAAATTGATACACAGATTTTCAGGTTTATTAGATTTTCCATTTATTAATTTTATCAAAAATAATTTTTTGAAAAATACAAAAAAAAGAAGCAAAAAAAATATTTCTAAGCATTATGATTTAGGCAATGACTTTTTTTCTTTATGGCTAGACAAAACTTTAACTTACTCTAGCGCAATATTTGATAGTGATAAGCAAAATCTACATGAAGCTCAAAATAATAAATATCAAAAATTAATTAATCTTTTAAAACCAAAAGAAAATAGTAAAGTTTTAGAAATAGGTTGTGGGTGGGGAGGTTTTGCAGAATATTTGGGTAAAAATTATAATGTTAAATTAGACTGTATTACAATATCTCAAAAGCAATTTGAGTATGCAAAAGAAAGAATTCATAAAGCAGGACTTAATGAGAAAATAAATATTGAAATAAAAGATTATAGAGATTTAAAAGGGAAATACAATTCAATTGCATCAATAGAGATGATAGAAGCTGTAGGACAAAAATATTTGGAAAGCTACTTCAAAACGATCAAAAATAACCTTTCTACAAATGGCAGGGTAGGTATTCAGGCTATTACAATAGATGATAGTTTGTTTGATAGATATAAAACTAAACAGGATTTTATTCAAAAATACATTTTTCCTGGTGGCTTTTTACCTTCAAAAAAAAGTTTATTTAATTACGCTGATTCAAACGGATTAAGATTTAATGAATATAATTCTTATGCCAATCATTACTCTGAAACATTGATAATTTGGAGAAATGAATTTAATAAAAAGTGGGATTTAATTAAAAATCAAGGTTTTGATGCAACATTTAAAAAAATGTGGGAATTTTATCTTTCATACTGCGAAGCGGGATTTAAATCTAAAAATATAGATTTAATACAATTTTCGATGTGTAATAAATGAAAAGAATAAAATTTATATTTGCATTAGTTACTTTAATTTTGTTAACTAGTTGCTCAGTAAATGATATGAAACCAATTGACTTTAAAGACAAAAAACCGCGGCTAATTATTGAAGAATATTTATCAGGAAATGTAAAAGCTTGGGGAATTTTACAAAACAGATCAGGAAAAGTTACCAGACAATTTTCAGCTGATTTAAATGGTAAATGGGATGGTAAGCAATTAATTCTTGATGAAAAATTTGTATGGAATAATGGCGAGATTCAAAATCGACAATGGAAAATTAATAAAATTGATGAACATCACTATGACGGAACAGCAGGAGATGTTGTTGGCACAGCTAAAGGATATTCTTATGGTCCAGCATTCAAATTTGAGTATGTTTTATTGGTACCTGTAAAAGGTAAAGAAATTAAAATTACTTTTGATGATTGGATATTTAAACAAGATGAAAAAATTGCAATTAATAGAGCAACTATGAGTAAATTTGGATTTAAAGTTGCAGAACTTACAGTATTTTTTGTAAAAGAATAATTATTAATACTTTATTTTGTTCATTCCTTTTTCTACTAATTTAAAATAGGCCCAATTTGGGAGTATTTGCAATATTTTCATTATAAAAGTAAAGCTTTTTGGAAAATGAATTTCGAAAGCATTTTTTTTTACTAATCCGTTATAAATTTCTTCAGCCGCAAATTCTGGAGTTTTTATCATTGGCATTGGAAAATCATTCTGATCAGTCATTGGGGTTTTAATAAAACCAGGACTTATAAGAGATACTCTCACATTTTTTCTTTTCATGTCAAAATTTAGACTTTCAGTAAAGCTTGTTAAGGCCGATTTAGAAGCACAATATGCTCCACCAGCGGGCAATCCTCTATAGCCAGCAACGGATGATACAATTGAAATTTGTCCGGATTTTCTTTCTTTATAATATTTATACACGGCGTTAACAGAATTTATCGTACCAAAAAAATTTACTTCCATTATTTGTCTTACTTTATTTAAGTCTAGTGATTTTTCAGATTTTGGATCATGTATTCCTGTACTAAAAACTGATATATCAACATTTTTAAATTTTTCTTTAATGCTGTTAAACACTAATTCACATTTCTTACTATCAGTTACATCAAGTGGATAAGGGAAAATATCATTATAAGTTTTAGCAATTTCATTTAATAAATTTTCTCTTCTAGCAGAAATTGCAACCTTCCAACCTTCTTTTGCAAATTTAATTGCTAAAGCTTTACCTATGCCGCTACTTGCGCCCGTTATCCAAATTACTTTATCTACCATGATCAAATGATATATATATTATTATGTTAAAAAATAAATTTTTATCTTTTTTTATTTTTGCATTAATCACGTATTCAGCATCTTTTATTGGTAGTATAGCGACAATAACGTACAAGGAACCATGGTATTCAACATTAACTAAAGCGAGTTTTAATCCTCCGGACTGGTTGTTTGCTCCTGTTTGGACTGCCTTGTATTTATTTATGACTATAGCAATTTGGTCTGCATGGCATAAAAATTACAAAGATGTAAATTTAGTTTTTTACTACCTAATACACTTATGTTTTAATACAACTTGGAGTATTATATTTTTCGTATTTCACAATATTTTTCTAGCACTAATCAATCTTATAATTATCATTTTGTTTATTATGTTTTTAATGATGAGATTTAAAAAAATTAGCAATTTAAGTTTTATTTTGATGATTCCTTATTTACTTTGGTGTGCTTATGCACTAATTCTAAATTCAAGCTTATTAATTTTGAACTAAATATGGATGATATAGTAATAGTTGGCGGTGGAATAATAGGAGCTGCAACAGCTTATTTTTTATCGAAAGAGGGCAGAAAAGTTAAAGTTATAGAAAGAGATCCTACTTATAAAAAAGCATCATTTCCATTATCTTTAGGAGGATTTAGAAGACAATTTTATCAAAAAGAAAACATTCTTCTAGGTAAATTTGCAAGAGAATTTATTTCTCAAATACCAGAAATCTTAAAAACTGAAAAAAATCCCAACCCCACAGCAAGCATAGTACCAAACGGATATTTACTAATGTTTGGACCCGAACATGCCGAAGAACAATACAGAGCTTTAGAAAATCATAGAGCTTGTGATGCTGGAACTAAAAATATTAAAGGATCTGAATTATCAAATATTTTTCCGTATATTAATAATGCAGGAATAGAAACAGCAACATATACTGACAATAAGAGCGAAGGATGGATTGATCCTTTCATGTTTCATGGTGCTTTAAAGAGTAAAGCAATAGAATTAGGTGCTGAATTTATAAAAGGTGAAGTTAAAAGTATTTCTGAAATTAAAGCAAAAATAATAGTCTCAGCTGCTGGATGTTGGACTAAAGAACTACTTAATGATATCCCTGTGGTGCCACAAAAGCATACAGTTTTTAGAGTTAAGTGCCCAAAACATATTCCAGAAATGCCTTTAACTGGAGATTTAACTACTGGAGTCTATTGGAGACCAGAAGGCAAAGAATATCTTGCTGGTTCACCGATATCTGTATTTGATGCAAAAGATCTTGAACCTGCATGGAATGATTTTGATGAATTAGTTTGGCCAGCACTTGCAAAAAGAATTCCAGCTTTTGAAGAATTAAAGTTAACTGGAGGTTGGGCAGGATATTATGATTGTAACAAGTTGGATAATAATGCTGTTGTAGGAAAACACCCTAAGTATGATAATGTTTACATGGCCTCTGGATTTACTGGCAGAGGTTTAATGCAAGCTCCAGGAATTGGAAGAGCCTTAACAGAATTAATTACAACTGGATCTTATCAGTCAATAGATATCAGTGTTTTTGCTGTAGAAAGAGTTCTTAAAAGCAATGCTAGACCAGAGCCTTATGTTTTATAGTCTTTTTATATAAAATACTAAAATATCATTAAGTAAGTTAGCTACCTTCATTGTAGCTAACTTATTTAAATTTATTAAGCTTTTTTATACTTAGCAGCTTCTTCAGAACCACTTGTTGCTGATCCCTTACTGTATGAATGAGCTCCCATACCTGCTAATTGCCCATCTTTTACAATTAGGTACTGATTTCTAATTTCTTTACCGTCAAAAAAGCATTCTAGAATTTCTCTTACACCATCAGCATATCTTGCTTGAGCAGTTAAGGACGTTCCAGATGTGTGTGGAGTCATACCGTGATTTGGCATACTTCTCCATACGTGATCATTTGGTGCTGGTTGAGGAAACCATACATCCCCAGCATATCCACTTAATTGACCACTTTTTAAAGCTTTTGCAATTGCATCTTTATTACAAATTTTCCCTCTTGCAGTATTAACAATATAAGCACCTTTTTTCATTTTACTTATCATTGCATCGTCAAACAAATTTTCAGTTTCAGGGTGAAGAGGACAATTAATTGTTACAACATCACAAACTTTAACCATAGATTCTACTGACTCGTGGAATGTTAAATTTAATTCTTTTTCGACGCTATCAGGGAGCTTGTGTCTGTCAAAGTAATGTAAATGAACATCAAATGGCTTCATTTTTCTTAGCGCATCTAAACCAATACGACCTGCAGCAACTGTTCCTATATGCATACCTTCAACATCATAAGACCTTTGAACCGCATCCGCTATGTTCCATCCACCTTCATTAACAATTCTATGTTGGTTATGGTAATCTCTTACCATTGAGACAATCATCATTACTATGTGCTCAGCCACTGATCTAGAATTACAAAAAGTTACTTCAACCACATCAATTTTATTATCCATAGCAGCTTGCAAGTCTACATGGTCTGAACCAATACCCGCTGTTATTGCCATCTTAAGATTTTTTGCCTTAGCAATTCTCTCTTTAGTTAAATAATATGGAAAAAAAGGTTGTGAAATTACAATATCAGCATCAACAATGTGTTTGTCTGCTTCACATCCGTCCCCATCTTTACTATTTGTTACTATTAATTCATGTCCATTGCTTTCCAAAAATTTTCTTAAACCCAACTCACCAGAAACACATCCTAAGAGTTGACCAGGTGTATAGTCTCTTCCTTTCGGTGTAGGTAATGTCATCCCATCAGGATATTTTTCTAATTTTGGAAGACTCGATAAGGGATATGATTTTGGCATCCCTCCCTTAGGATCATCGTATAATATACAAAGTACTTTCATTTTTTATCTCCTAGCATTTCATTTGTTTAAAATAATATTAATTTTATAAAATTGTAGCATAGAAACAGATGTTTGATCAAACATATTATGCTAAAGGATATTTTTTCTTTGCTATGAATCTATTTAAAATTACCCCAAACAGTATTAGTATAATACAACCAAATATTATGGGGTTTAAAAGATAATTATAAGACGCAGATCCCATTAAAACTATAACCGGATTACCTCCAGCTGGAGGGTGGGTCACATTAAGTAAAATCATTAATCCAACAGCAATACCAACAGCTAAGGGTATTGATAAATACAAAGGAAGAGGAACAAAATTTACAAATACAACCCCAACAGTAGCTGTTACAAAATGTCCAAAAAAAATATTTTTTGGTTGTGCAAAAGGACTTTCGGGATAACCAAATAGCAAAACCATAGTAGAACCAAAAGATGCGATTAAAAAAACTCCAAACTCAGTTTTATAAGTTAAAAAAGTTAATACACCTATAGTAATAATTGAAAAAACCACAGCAAATAATATTTGCTTAAAACTCTTAAATTTCATTTTATAATTTTAGAGCTTTTTTTAAAGTTTTAAAAGGTAATAATATACAACCTTTTCTTGCTAAATTTTTTTCTTTTAATAAAACTTTAAATAGAGGCCATTTTTTTTTAAATTTATTAGAACTACCAGAAAAAAAAATCTCAAGATCCTGTATCAATTGGTTTACAAATTTGGTTTTTTTATTTTTAATATTAATTGATAACAAGCTTGCTGATGCTTGACAATAAATACATGATTTTGATTGATAACCAAAATCAATTATTTTATCATCAGCAATTTTCAAAGTAATCTCCATTTCATCACCACAAATAGGGTTTTTATCTTTTGCCAAATGTGTAAAATTTTTAACAATTTTATTATTTTTGGTATTTGAAGCTATTTCTAAAATTTTTAAATCCATTTGTAATTTTTTTGCTAAAATATAAATATTTTATATTTAATTTGTTGAACGAACACAATATCTATGATGCAATAATTGAAGACAAAATGATCATATATAATATAGAATATTAACGAAATGTTAGGTTATAAAAAAGCAATATTGATAATAAAAAAAAGCAAAATTAAAATTAATTCAGAGATAATTTTATCTATTAATTCAGTAAATAGAGTTTGTGCTTCTGATGTTTATTCACCTTACAACTATCCAGCAGCCAATAATACATCTTTTGATGGATATGCTGTCAGTTCAAAAGATACTAAAAATTTAACAAAAAAAAAATTTAAAAAATTTAAAATTTTAAAAACTTTGGCTGCTGGAGATAATCCAAAGATTCAAAAAATACCAAAATATTCAACAATAGAAGTTATGACTGGTGCTATAATTCAAAAACCATTTGATGCAGTTATACCGGTTGAAAAAACAAAACTTTTTACTAAAAAAAAAAAATATAATTACATTATTGTTGATCAAAAAATAAATAAAAATGATAATATCAGATTTGAAGGTTCAGATTTCAAAAAAGGAAAAAAAGTTATAACTAAAGGTGAATTAATTAAACCTCAGCATATTCTTGCATTTAAAGCTCTTGGAATTAAAAAAATTTTAGTTAAAAAAATTCCAAAAATTGTTTTTTTTACTACCGGAAATGAAATATCAAATAGTAAAAATATTCCCAAGTGGAAAGTAAGGAATTCTAATGGTTTTTATTTAAAATCATATCTAAAAAATTTTCCTATAAAATTTTTAGATAATAAAATTTTAAGAGATAATGAAAAAAAAAAATTTTATAACGAAATAATTAAAAACTTAAAAACGGATACTGATATAATAATCACATCAGGGGCAGTTTCAAAAGGTAAGTTTGATTTTGTCCCAGAAATAATTGAAAAATTTAAGCTCAGTAATTTTTTTAAAGGAGCTTTAATAAGACCAGGAAAACCAATTTTATTTGCAAAATTTAGAAATAAAAACAAAGTTTTTTTTGGTTTGCCTGGAAATCCAATTTCTTCAGCTGCTTGTTTTAGATTTTTTGTATATCCATTTATCTTAACTTCTTTAGGAATTATCCCTGGAAAGAGTATAAAGGCAAAATTAAAAAGTAAATTTGTTAAAAAAAAATCCTTTACTAGATTTGTTAAAGGTTTATTAGTTCATAATTCTAAAGGTTATGCTGAGTTTAAAGTATTAAAAGGCCAGGAGTCATTCAAGATTTTACCTTTTACAAAATCTAATGCATGGGGCGTGTTTGGAGATAAAAAATCAGTATTCAAAAAAGGTGATTTAATTAGTTGCTTTAGCTTATAGCCTTTGATTAAATTTAGTTGTTAAAATTATTATAAATATTAATAATCTTTTATGCTTCAAATTAAAGATCGTAGATTTGCAATTACCATAACTCTTTTAGCAGGGTTTTTTTGGTCATTTGGTCCTTTCGTAGTCAGAAACATAGACCAGGCTGGAAATGTTCCTTGGCAATATTTATTTACTAGAGGAATTGTAATTTTTTTATTACTAAATTTATTTCTTTTTTTTGAAGAAGGTAGAAATTTTTATAAAAATTATTTTAAAGTTGGTATTTCAGGTTTAATAGGTGGTATTGGCTTGGGAATTGCAATGACAACATTTATATGGTCAATAACCAATACAACTGCTGCAATAACCCTCTTATGTTTGGCTGCAATGCCTTTTATTACAGCTCTTTTGGGTTTTTTATTTTTAAAAGAAGAAATATCATTAAATGTTTGGATATCTATATTAATTGCTACAGTCGGTATTGTAATTATGGCTATGGAAACAAAAGGAGCAAATTCATTACTAGGATTACTTTTTGGTTTAGCTTCAGCATTAGGTTTTTCTATCTTTTCAGTGAGTTTAAGATGGAGAAAGGAAACACCAAAATTTACAACAGTTGCTATCGCTGGTTTATTTTGCTGTATTTTTTCTTTTATAATAATTCAATATAATGATCAGTCATTACTTTCTTCAAGCAAAAATGAGTCTCTTTTTGCTTTTCATGGTGTTCTAGTATGTTTGGGCTTAATATTATATTCAATAGGTTCTAAAACAATTCCTGCAGCAGAATTAACTTTATTGTCTTTGACTGAGGTGATAGGTGGAATTTTTTGGGTATGGGTACCTATCCTAGGTATAAATGAAATTCCCTCAAGTAATACAATAACTGGAGGTTTTTTAATTTTTATGTCTATTGTTTATTACAGCATGATCATGAAAGATAATAAGAGATTTATTGGTCTTAACTAAAAATGAAATCAGAAAAAATCGTTGTTAACAGCTGGAATGAGTGGGATCCTTTAAAACATGTAATTGTAGGTAGAGCAGACGGATGTTGTATTCCTGCACCTGAACCTGCATTAGATGCTAAAGTTCCAGAAGATTCCGATATGAAAGGAACTCATGGACCAAGAACAAAAGATACAGTTGATAAAGCAAATGAGCTTTTAGATAATTTTGCGAACATGTTAGTGAAAAGGGGAATTAAAGTAGATAGACCTTTGCCATTAGATTTTAATCAAAAAATATCAACACCAGATTGGAATGCGGAAAGTATGTTTGGCTGCATGCCAGCTAGAGATGTTATTCTTACTGTCGGAAATGAAATGTTAGAAGCGACAATGAGCTATAGATGTAGATGGTTTGAGTATTTAAATTACAGACCTCTTATTCAAAAATACTATAATTCGGACTCAAATATGAGACACGAGTCAGCTCCAAAACCTAGACTAACAGACGCTGACTATAGAAAAGATTATCTATCAGACAAAATAGGAGATCAAAAAAGACTTGAATGGACAGAAAAAAAATTTTTTGTTACGACTGAAGAAGAACCCCTTTTTGATGCTGCTGATATATTAAGATTTGGTAAAGATTTAATTGTTCAACACGGTTTTACAACAAATTTAAAAGGAATAGACTGGTTAAAAAGACACTATAAAGATCATAGAGTGCATGCTGTGAATTTTCCTGGTGATCCTTATCCTATTCATATAGATGCTACTTTTACACCAATTAAAGAGGGATTAATTATTAATAACCCTCAAAGAAAATTACCAAAAGAACAAAGAAAACTTTTTGAAGATAATGGTTGGAAAATAATTGACTCAGCTCAGCCAGCTCATAATTCTCCACCACCATTATGTTATTCTTCAGTTTGGCTATCTATGAATGTTTTAGTTTTAGATCCAAAAACAGTATGTGTTGAAAAAAGTGAAGTTTACCAAGCTGAACAATTAGACAAGCTTGGAATGGAAGTGGTTCCAGTTGATATGAGAGATGCTTATGCTTTTGGTGGAGGGCTACACTGTTGTACTGCAGATGTGTATAGGGAAGGGAAATTAGAAGATTATTTTCCCAAACAATAATTAACTGGGATTCTGTTTTAAAAATTCAATATAATTTATAACTTCATTAAATTTTTTATCTTCTATATCTTTATAGCTAGCATTAAATTTACTTTTGACACATAAAGCTACATGTGCGTAAGGGTTTCTTCCTTTAGGATGATTTGGGTGGTTGGGTAATTGTCCTTGTAAATAATCACCAGCTTCCTGTATCATTTTCCACAGTTTACTTGCGTTTTCTTTATTCATACTACGATTAGTTTTTTTATATTTAAAAAGTTCTATTTCTGCTTCTATTATGTTTTTTAAATTTAAATGATTTAGGTCGATTTCTATTTTTAAATCTTTTTTTACCCTTCTTAAAATTAAATTTTTTTCTTTCATTATTATCTGTTTCCGTATTTTCTTTTTGTTTGGCTAAAAATTTTGGGTTATTTGTATAAGCTTCAAAACGAAAATCTTTTTTTTTAAAAAATCTTTTTTTACCTCTTTTAAAATTAAAGTTTTTTTCATTTAAATCTCTAGGATGTTTAGAATGGTTTCTTTCTTTATTAAAGAATTTTTTTTTATCTTTAAATTTTCTTTTTTTATTAAATGATTGTTTATCCCTTTTATTTTTGTTGAATCTTTTTTTAGAGTTTTTAAATTCAGCTTTAAAATTTGGATTGATTAATCTTTGAATTCCATTCCACATTTGCATATCATTGGGAGTGATAAAAGTAAGAGCGCAACCTTCTGAGCCAGCTCTCGCGGTTCTTCCAATTCTATGAATAAAATCTTCTGGAACTTGTGGAAGATGATAATTAATTACATGTTGAATAGATGGAACGTCTAAACCTCTAGCAGCAAGCTCAGTGCTAATTAGAATACGTATTTTACCAGAACGGAATGCGATTAAAGTTCTTTGTCTTTTTGATTGTCTTAAATTTCCATGCATACAGTCACAACGGTGTCCATCATCATGCAAGCGATCTGCCAATTTATCTGCATTACGCTTTGTTTTTACAAAAACTAAAATAGATCCTTTCCTTTTATAAAGTTCGTCCAGTAATTTATTATATTTTTCACCTTCGCTTACTTGAATAACTTCTTGTTTAATTTTTGAAATGGGCGTTGTTGTTGATCCAACTTTTATTCTTATTGGGTCATTTAGATATCTTTCAGTAATATTAAGAATGTTTTGAGGCAAAGTTGCTGAAAATAATAATGTTTGATGTTTTTTTGGTATAAACTTTAATATCTGTTCTATTTGAGGAGTAAAACCCATATCCAACATTCTATCTGTTTCATCAAGGACTAAAAAATATGATTGATGCAGTTTCAGACTTTTTCTTTTTAGGTGATCGTTGAGGCGCCCAGGAGTTCCAATAATTAATCTTGGGCGTTTTTGTAATTGTCTCAATTGTTTTTGCATGGATTCACCACCAATAAGAACAGCAGATTTGATATTCATATTATTTTCTATTAATCCATTAAGTACATCTTCAACTTGAACAGCCAGCTCACGTGTTGGACATATAATAAGTGCGTTACTATCCCTGTCATTTAAAAGTTTATTAATGCAAGCAATTCCATAGCAAAGCGTTTTACCTGTACCAGTTTGCGCTGTTCCCAAAACATCCTTTCCAATAAGTGCAGGAGGAATAGCTTGTGCTTGAATTGGTGTGGGAATTTTAAAATGCATTCTTGTTAATGATTGCATTAAAGATGGATTAAGATTTAGTTCTGTAAAGTTTTCCATATTTTTCTTAAAAATAATTCTGTTTAATTTTTTAATTAAGCAACAGATCTAGCTGATACTTTTTCATTTTTTTTTCTTTCATGAGGGTTAAGTATAGCTTTTCTTAATCTACAAGATTTAGGAGTAATTTCTAAAGCTTCATCAGTATTTAAAATACTTAGTTGTTCAGCAATTGACATTTTTCTCACTGGAGTTAACACAACGTTTTCATCAGTTCCTTGAGTTCTCATGTTAGTTAATTTTTTCCCCTTCATAACATTAATTTGTAAATCTCCAGCTTTAGGAGCAAGTCCCACTATCATTCCAACATAAACAGGATCATTGTGAGTAACAAACATTTCACCTCTTGCTTGTAAGTTAAATATTGCAAAAGCAACTGCTTTTCCATTTTCCATTGAAATTAATGCACCGTTTCTTCTTCCTTCCATATCACCTTCGTATTTTCCATAAGAATGAAATATTCTATTAATCACTCCATTACCTTTCGTTAATGTTAGAAATCTACTTGTATAACCCATTAAACCTCTTGTTGGAGCATGAAAAACTAATCTTTTTTTATTTTTACCAGTATCTTTAAGATCAATTAGTTTGCCTTTTCTTCTATTCATTGAGTCAATTACTTTTGAAGAATATTCTTCATCTAAATCCACTGTAATTTCTTCAATAGGTTCTAGTTTATTTTCATTTTTATCTTTTCTAAACAATACTTTTGGAGGACTTACTGTCATTTCGAAACCTTCACGTCTCATTTGTGTTAGTAAAATTTCAAGCATTAATTCACCTCTACCACTAATTTCAAATGCATCTTTATTTTCATTTTCTGAAAAAGTAATACCAACATTATTTTGAGCTTCTAAAATTAAACGATCTCTAATTTGAGTACTTGTTAGTTTTTTTCCTTCTGTTCCAGAAAGTGGTGAACTATTAACTGTTATCTTAATAGACATAGTAGGTGGATCTATTGGTGTTGCAGGTATAGGTTCGTTTACATCAATATCACAAATAGTATCAGCAACATTTGCTTTTTCTAATCCAGCAATTACAACAATATCACCAGCTTCGCCAATTTCAATTGGAACTTTTTTAGTTCCTTCATATCTAAAAATTTTAGTCAATCTACCTTCATCAACTTTTTTACGCTGTAGATTGATTGCTTTAATTTGTTGGTTAGCTTTAGCAGTTCCTTGTGATATTCTTCCAACTAAACTTCTCCCTAAGAAAGTATCTGCATATAAAAGAGTAGACAACATTGCAAAAGGTTTTGTTTTATCAAAGTCTGCAGGTTTAACATGTTCAATAATCAAATCTAATAATGGATGAAGATTTTTTCTAGAACCTTCTATTTCTTTACTTGCCCAACCAGATCTTCCACTAGCATATATAACATGAAAATCTAACTGTTCTTCATTTGCGTCTAAACTTACAAATAAATCAAAAGTTTCATCTAAAACTTCTTCAGCTCTTTGATCTGATCTATCTAATTTATTAATTACTACAATTGGTTTAAGTCCTTGTTTAAGAGCTTTAGATAGTACAAATTTTGTTTGAGGCATTACTCCCTCTGCAGAATCTATAAGTAATAGAGCACCATCTGCCATACTTAAAACACGCTCAACTTCAGCTGCAAAATCTCTGTGACCTGGAGTATCTATAATATTTATTCTTGAACCTTGCCAATTAATTGACGCAGGTTTTGCTAAAATTGTAATTCCTCTTTCTTTTTCTAATTCTCCAGAATCCATTAATCTTTCTTCTACAATTTCATTTTCTCTAAACGATCCACTTTGTTTCATTAATGAATCAATCATAGTTGTCTTGCCATGATCAACGTGAGCAATGATTGTAATGTTTCGAATAGTGTTAGTCATATTTTGTGGTTCTTATACATTAATTACTTAATATGAAAACTTAAAAGAAACCTAATATCTCACTAAAACTTGATTATTTGATTTATCTCTAAATGCTATAGTCTATGCTATAGTTTGTTGTTTAATTCGATGAGTCTTTATGCGATTTATTTCCAGAGTTTAACTGCATTTTCTTTGTTCATACCAAATAAAAATGACTAATATGTTCAACTTACTACCCCAGTTTTGAGTCTAGTTTTTTCTACTTTTATCTATTTCAAATGTTTCAAGTCTTGGAGTTAATTTTTCATCCACCTCAGAATCATCATCCACCTCAGAATCAGTTGATATATTTAATTTTTTTTGTTGATCTTTTAATTTTAGTTTTTCTTCTTTTAACAATTCAAGCTGTTCTTGTAATCTTTTTTCGTTGTCAAATTTTTCTTCCCATTCTTTAATTTTCTGTAATTCAATATCTCTACGTTTTTGTTCTTCTTGACTTTTAATTTTTTGCTCCCTATATTTTTTTCTATACTCTCTCTTCTCTTTTAATTTTTGTTCGTCTTCTCTTACTTTTAAATCAACATTTTTTCTTTTAATTTCATCTTCTTTTAATTTAAATCCTTTTTCCTTATTTTTTTGTTCTTTTGTTATTAAATTAAGTTCTTCAAGTTTTTGTCTTAATTCGAGTTCTTTTTGATTCAATTTTTCTTCTTTAGATCTTTGTTCGAAATCTTTTAATTTATTTTGTTTTTCTTTTAATTTTAGTTCTTCTTCTTTTAACTTTAATTTTTCACGATCTTTAAAAATTTGATCTTCTCTTAATTTAAGTTCTCTTTTTTCTCCTATTTTTTCAAGTCTAGCATTTTCTATTTTTTTTACTTTTTGTCTTTTTTTATATAACTCATAAGCAGAGCTAATAGATTTACCTGTAAAACTTGCTAATCTAGTTATTCCTTCTAAATTTTTATCTTTTTTTCTTTTCTTTTTCATTTTTTAAATTTGTATTTCAACAAAAAATTTTTAATTTAACAAGTCAAAGATTTATTATTTTGTGCTCAAAGTGTGTACAACTTCAGGTGGATTAATAAAATTTTATTGTTTTTGTTTATTTTTTGTCATTTATTGGTTCTTCATTTAAATTATCTTTTTTTTTATAGCTAACTCCCTTTCTTTCTAACATTTTCTTTATTTTATCAGAATATGGTTCCTCAATATGTTCTGTCGTTGGATTTAGCTCCATTCCAACCGGAGTTATAGTTTGAGGTACTGGAACAAATTGTGAGTCTGGATTTTCTTTAGAAGGTCTAGACTTCATTCTGTACATTCCAAAAACTCCAATTAATGAATGAAAAATAATTAAAAAAATAAAAAAACCATTATCTCCGACTATACCCATAAATATTGAGCATAAAAAAGGACCACTTATTGCACCTAATCCAAATGCAAACTGCAAACCCGCTCCAGCAGCAACGAACTTATCTTTAGTGATGAAATCATTAGTATGAGCTAAGATTAATGAAAACATCGGTAAACTACAAAATGAAAAAAGTGTTAAAAAGATATAGAACCAAAATTTACTTCCAAGACTGCCAGGTAAATGCATAGTCGAAGAAGAAAAAATTGCAAATAAAGCAAACAATGCTGCGCCAAAAGTTGAATAAATAATAACCAGTCTTCTATCAAATTTATCAGACAAATTTCCAATAGGATATTGTGATATGGCACCAGATATTGCTAGAAGAAATGTAACCAAGGAAATTTCAAAAATTGTAAAGTTCATTGATGCCGCATACACCGCCAAAAGAGTGAATAAAGCAGATTGTGTAGTTCCATAAAAAACTGCACCTACCATTCCTAAGGGGGAACATTCATATAATTCTTTTAATGACATGCTTTGTAATTTTTTAAAATTAGGAGGTTTTCTTTTTGTTAGTAAAATTGGTATTAACGCCAAAGACATAATTACTGATATCAATATGAAGGGTTGAAAATTTTCAGGTTTACTAAAGTTAAGAAAAAACATTCCTACTCCCATCGCTCCATATAAAACAATCATATAAATCGATAAAACTTTACCTCTATTCTTATTACTGGATCTGTCATTTAACCAACTTTCGGCAATAGTAAATATACAGACCATACAAAAACCATTAATTATTCTTAAAACAAACCATGTAAATGGATTGATAAAAATTGAATGAACTAAAATACCTAAGGATGCAATCGATGCAAAAGCAGCAAAAACTCTTATATGTCCGACTCCAGAAATTATATTTGGAACAGTTCTTGCACCTATGAAATATCCAACAAAGTATCCTGACATCATAAAACCTGTTGATGCTAAACTAAATTCTTCAGCAACAGCTCTTACACCAAGCAAAGATCCTTGGAATCCATGAGCCATCATAATTAAACCCATGCCTAAAAAGAGAGCCCAAGAATTTTTTAAAACTTTATTCATAAATCGACAGCTTATTATTTCTGATTTTAGACTAAATCAAGCTTTTAATGTGTCAGACTTAAGAATTTTTAATTTTTATAAATGAGTGGATTGCAATAGTTATTATAATAATTAAACCACCTAGAATAGTTTCTGGTGTTGGCTGTTCTTTAATAACTAGCCATACCCAAATTGGACCTATGATAGTCTCAAGAAGAAAAAATAAATTTACTTCTGCAGCAGTAATAAATCGAGGAGCAATTGTTACAAGAACAAAGGGTAAGGCCACACACATGACGCACATCAATGGTACAATTATAATATCATTGCCAGTCAATTCAAAATTGTCGACAAAAAAAAATGCAAATACAGCTACACAAAGTTTACCTATAACAGCTGAAGGTACAAGATCTACATTTTTGGCATATCTAGCAAGATTAGCATTTACTGCTAAACCAAAGGCAGTAATGAAACCAAAGATGTCTCCAAAAAAATTTCCTAACTCAATTGAGTCATAAAATATATATGTAACAGCAGCAAAAGTTATAAATATTGCAAACCAGGTATTTTTATCAGGTACTTCTTTTAAAAATATTGCTCCTAGAACTGCAGATAACATTGGTGCCATAGCAACCATTATTAAAGTATTTGCTACATTGGTATTTTGGATTGAAATTATAAAAGTAATATTGCAAATCGAAAAACTAATTATATAAAAAATTCCTGGGTATCCAATTTTTAATAAAGCTCTATATAAGTTATTTTTATAAAATAATAAAAGACCAAATAAAACAACAACAAATGGAATTGCACCTCTATAAAAAAGCATTCCCCAAGTTTCAATATTAGCCAATCTTATAAACAAAGAATCTGGAGTAATAAACATTACTCCAATAAAAGCTAATAAAGAGCCTTTTTGTTGGTTTGATAGGTTGTGAAATTTCATAAATTGCTTTTTATATAATCATCAACTTGTTTTAAATCTTTTAATTTTTCTGAACATGTTTGGTTTTTGCAAATAACAATAAAAAATTCATCATCACTTTCTTTATAAATTATTGACACATTTCCCATAAATTTTTTTAAAATTTCATTTTTAATTTTTTCATTTACTTTCCCATGTAAAGTGACTGTTATATTTTCTGTACAAATGTCTAAAATTTTAAGATAGCTAAACATCTGCGAAAAATTATAATTTATATATGAATGAAAAGATTTGCTTAAAATATTTAATTTTTCATTCCATAATTTTTTATTGGTAATGTTACTTAATTTCCTACAAATTAGTAAATAAATGCTATTTCCATTTGGTACATTGCTATCAGCGATATCTATAGGCTGAACAAATAAATCATTAGATTTTAAAATATTTTTTTGCAACAAATTGTTTTCTTTATTAAAAAATAATCCCCAACATTCTTCCATTTTTTTTTCACATTTCTCTAAAGAAGCTTTATCATTATTAATTTCGTATATTGTGATTAATAATAAAGAATAGTAAACATAGTCTTCTAAAAATACATCAATCTCCTCATTATTTTTATTGTAGCAATGAAAAATATTTTTTTTGAGTTTGTCATTTATATGATTAATTGATTCTATTGTTTTTTTGTAAAGTTCTTGATCGTCTAAAATTAATGATGAATAAAGGTTTGAATATAACCAAAAGCAATTTAAATCGGTTTGAACTTTATTATCAAAAAAAGGTTTAATTCTTTTTTTTCTTTCGATTAATAATAAACTTTCAGCTTCTTTTAACTTTATAATTTCTTCATCAGTGAATTTATTATCTTTATTCTCTATAAGAATATTAAAACCTTCAAAATTACCTTCTTTTGTTATCAAATACTTTTTATTGAATATTTCAAATTTATTTTTTAATTGATTTTTTATTTCATCATATTTCCAAATATAATATTTTCCTTCAATACCTTCGCTGTCAGCATCATACGCTGAACCTAAAAGAGTTTTCTCAGAAACAAATTCCGAATTTATAAACTTTATAGTTTGTTTAAGTTTATTTTTTAAATAATCAGAATTTTCTTTTTGGAGAAATTGATTAAGTAAATTTACGTATAAGATATTATCATAAAGCATTTTTTCAAAATGAGGTACAATCCATTTTTCATCTACTGTATATCTGGCAATTCCTCCTTCTAACTGATCATAAATACCTTTAGAGGAAATATTATTTAATAATTTTTCAACTGGTGTTAAAAATTTTTTATCATTATTTTTTTTATAAAAATAAAAAATAGTATCAAACACATAAAATTGAGGGAACTTTGGAGCACCTTTAAATCCACCATTTACTTCATCAAAATACTGAATTATTTTTTCAGCATATGGTTCTAGATTTTGATTTAGTACTGCATTTTTTCGATTAAATTCTTTAAACACCATTTGTAGTTGTGAAACTTGAGCAATTATTTTTTCTCTATTTTCAGAATAAACTTTAGAAACATTTTCTAAAACTTGGGTGAAGCTTGGTCTACCATGCATCTCTTTTGGAGGAAAGTAAGTTCCTCCAGTAAATGGAACTGCATTTTCATCTAAAAACATTGAAAGAGGCCAACCTCCTTGTGCACCTGTTAAGACTCCCAAACTTTTTTGAAATATAGAATCAAGATCAGGACGTTCCTCTCTATCAACTTTTATATTTATAAATTTTTCATTCATTATTTTTGCAGTATCATTGTTTTCAAAACTTTCATGTGCCATAACATGACACCAGTGACAGCTTGCATAACCTACGCTTAAAAAAATTGGTTTCTTTTCTTTTTTTGCTTTATCTAAGGTGTTTTTTTTCCAAGGCAGCCAATCAACAGGATTATTTTCGTGCTGTTTTAAATATGGACTTTTTTCGTTTTTTAATTCGTTTGGCAAATGTAATACCTAGTTAGAATAAGGTTTTCTGCTAAATATTTGTTTTATCAAAGGTTCGAAACTTTTTAAAGTTAGTGATTTAAAATTCGGATCAAAAGATTTTTGGTCCCATTTTTCACAAAAATCCAATGTATCCTGATAGTACTTATGCCCTTTGTATTTTTCTCTTTGATCTCTATTTCCCCCCAAATGATGGGCATAATAATACATTTGAAATTCTCCGTGCTTTTCAACTATCCACCGTGTTTTTTCACTAACATATGGTTTTAAAACTGTCGCGGCATATTCAGAATGATTTAATGGTGCTAATTCATCACCAATATCATGCAAGAGAGCTGCAACTACCATTTCATCAGAGGCTTTATCATTTAAAGCTCGAGTTGCAGTTTGTAAGGAATGTTCCAATCTAGTTATTCTATAACCTTCCAAAGTATCATTTAACCCACTCATAAATTTAATTATTCTATCAGCAGTTCCTTCAATATATTTTTTTTCATGTTTATCTAATAAAAGGTAATCATCTTTTGTACCATCTTTCATTTGAGTGAATTTTACTTTTTCCATAAAGTTAGTTATTTGAAGCTGTGCTTAATAATGAAAGCTGGGTAACTTTATCATCCCCTAAATTATCTATTGGTTTAACAGGATAATCCCCAGTGAAGTAATGGTCTGTAAGTTGAGGATAAGTTTGATTTCTTTTTTCAAATCCCATAGCTTTATAAACTCCATTTATTGTTAAAAATTTTAAAGATTTTGCATTTATATATTTACAAATTTCTTTATTATTTTTGTTAGCTGCTAATAGTTCATTTTTTGTTGGTGTATCTATACCATAAAAGTCGGGATACTTTATTTCTGGTGAAGCTATTCTTACGTGAACTTCCTTGGCTCCAGCATCATATAACATTTTAACAATTTTAAAACATGTTGTCCCCCTAACAAGAGAGTCATCAACAAGAACTATTTTTTTATTTTTAATAGTTGATTTATTCGCATTTAATTTAAGTTTCACTCCTAAACTTCTAATTTTTTGAACAGGTTCAATAAAAGTTCGACCAACATAGTGATTTCTAATTAAACCTAAGTCAAAATTATTACCTGTATATTGACTATAACCGATAGCAGCAGCATTTCCAGAGTCAGGAACTGGAACTACCAAATCTACATCAAGGCTTGACTCTTTAGCCAGCTCTTTACCAAAATTTTTTCTATATTCGTATGCACACTTACCATTTAATATACTATCAGGTCTTGCAAAATAAATATATTCAAAAACACATGGCCTTTGTTTTTTTGAAGGGAAAGGTTTGATACTTTTTAATTTATTATTATCAATAATTACAATCTCTCCATTCTCAACTTCTCTGATAAATTTTGCTCCTATAATATCTAATGCACAGGTTTCAGATGCTAATATATATGAGTTATTTAATTTTCCAATTACTAAAGGTCTTATACCATAAGGATCTCTTACTCCTATTAAAGTATCTTGTGTTAAAAAAACAAGCGCATAAGCACCTTGAATTTGAAAAAGTGCATCGATAATTTTATCAATTTTTTTATTTCTTTTTGATTTTGCAATTAGCTGGACTATAGTTTCTGTATCAGAAGTACTATAAAATATTGCACCATCTCTAACTAATTTTTGCCTTAGAGTTATTGCGTTAGTTAAATTTCCATTATGTGCAACAACTATTCCACCTGCATTAGTATCAGCAAAAAAAGGTTGTACATTTCTTAAAGTTGTTCCCCCAGTTGTACTATACCTGTTATGACCGATAGCAAAATTTCCAGGAAGTTTCTTTAGTACTTTTTCCTTATTAAAATTATCACCTACTAAACCAAATCTTTTTTCTGAGTGGTAGTGCTTTCCATCAAAAGAAACTATACCACAGCCTTCTTGGCCTCTATGTTGTAAAGCATGCAAACCCAAAGCAGCAAGTGTTGAAGCATCTTTAGTACTACTGATTCCAAACACTCCACATTCTTCTTTTATTTTTGGATTATAATTCTTGAACTTTATTTTTTGTTTTTTCATATTGTTTTTTATCTGGGAATTCTTTTATAAGGTAGTTACTACCAATTTCAACTATAGGAAATGTATAAGACTTATTTAAATTAATTGGCCATTTTTTATGATTATAAATTATATTTACAGTTGTAAATATACATACAATAATTACATACGATCTTACAAAACCAAAAAGAAAACCAAAAAATTTATCTACATTTCCTATTCCAGAATAAGAAACTGCTTTACTGATTCCTTTATTTATTAATAAAATTACAAAAATAATTATAACAAAAATACTAACACCTAAAATAATATCTAAAACGTATTCGTTATCGATGATATCACTTACGTAAGGTTTTATTTTTGGAAATGAAAATAAAGTTAAAACATATGCTAATAACCATTTTGAAGCTGCCAATATACTTAAAACAAATCCTTTTCTTGAACACTTAATTAAAGATAAAATAGTCACAATTAAATAAAATAAATCAAACCCGTAAAAATCATTAACAATTTTTATTAAAGCTTCCATTATATTTAACTTGTTTTAAATGGCTTAAAAACAAGAATTAGAGCTGGAAGAAGAGTTAACACAGAAAGTAGAGCAAGCAACATTGCAATGCCAGTAAATACTCCAAAATATATAGTAGGTATGAAATTTGAAAATACTAAAATTGAAAAACCAAAAATTATTGTTATTGAAGTATTTAAAATAGCAACACCAACAGTTGAATGACAATATTTTATAGTTTTTTCATAATTTTTTTTTAAAACAAACTCTTCTTTGAATCTGTAGATATAATGAATACTATTATCTACAGCTATTCCTATTGTTATAGCTGCAATGGTAATTGTCATCATATCAAGAGGTATTTCTAACAAACCTATAATTCCTAATATAAAAAATGCTGCGATAAAATTTGGCACAACTCCTATTAAAGATAATGTTAAGTTTTTAAAAAGAATAAAGAACATTATAAAAATTCCAGTCATTACAAAACCCAAAGTCAAAATTTGGGACTTAAACAAACTTTGCAATAAATTATTAAATAAAATTAATACACCAGCAAGTTTAAATTCTGACTTTTCAAAACCAAATTCTAATTCTAAATCTGAATTTATTTTTTTTATTAAATTGTTTCTTCTAAGATCTGGTTGTGAGTCTTTTATTCTTAAATTAATTCTAGCCTGGTTTTTTTCAATAGATATGTAGGGGTCCACAATTTCCGATTTTATATAATCTGGAAGTTTGCTATATAAAACTCCCATTTCTAATGTTCCAAGTTCTTTATTATTATTCAATTCTTTAGCCACTTGTAACAAAGACGAAAAAGATAAAACTTTTCCAATTTCAGGTAGAGTTTCAAGATAATTATGTACTAAATTAATTCTATCAATTTTATCTTTTGTAAACCAATACTTTTCATTCCCTCCATCATCTTCATTATCCCAATCTTCAAATTCATCATCTTCAACTTTTTCTATTTTGTTTTGCGGAAAATTTAGAATTATTTCTAAAGGTGTTGTACCTCCAAGTTTTTCATCAATTAATTTCATACCTTTGTAAATTTCAGTACTTTTTTTAAAGTAATTGATAAAACTATTTTCAACCTCTAATTTTGAAATTCCAAATATACTTATAAACAACAGTAAACTAGAAAATATAATTACTAAATTTTTATTGGTTATGCTTATGTTTGAAAGGTAATTGGTAATATGAGATTTTTCTTCTTTTATATCTATTTTTGTTAAAGGAAAAAAATTAATTAATGTTGGAAGTAATAAAAATGTAACTGAAAAAGATATAAGCAATCCCAATGTCATCATCCAACCAAAATCTATAATTGGTTTAATACCACTAAAGATTAAAGACAAAAAAGCACAAATGGTTGTAAGTACAGTATAAACAATAGGCCATACCATTTTTGAAGTGGAACTTTTAATTAAATCAAATTTATTTAGAGAAGGATTATTTTTTTTGAGTTGAAGAAGTCTTGTACTTAGGTGAATATTCATTGCCATTGTAAGTATGAGCATCAATGCAATAAAGTTTGACGAAATTACAGTTACTTTCCAACCAAT
>CACAHI010000009.1 GCA_902532225.1 uncultured Pelagibacteraceae bacterium | reverse complement strand
TATAAGAAAAGATAATATATAAATAAGAGTTTTATTTGAATTAAACTTCTCTTTTAAAATTTTAAAGTGAATATAGGGCAGAACTAAACAGAATAATAAATAAAAAATTCTAAAATTATCAAAATTTTTTAATAAATTAGTAATTTTTCCTGAAACAAAATAAAAGAATGGTGAGTGAATTAATGCAGCCCCATCAGAAAAAAATAATTTAATTGCAATATGATTATCTTTCGAAAAGTTTAATATATGAGGACTTAATACATTAAAATCATGCAAACCTCCTCCAGCTGAATTTTCTTTAATGACATAACCTAAAATTAAGCTTAAAGAGCCTATTATATAAAAATAAATTTTTTTTTTATAAAACATTATCTTTTTTTAACACCATTTTTTATATAAATATATTTAGAATTTATGAATGGTAAAAAAATTTTAGTTGCAATACCAACCTATAAAGAAGCTCAAAATATAATTGAGTTAATTAGGCAAATAAAAAAAAATACACCAAATATAGATATATTAATAATAAATGATAAATCAGAGGATAAAACTTTAGAATTAATAAATGATTTAAATGATCAAAGAATTAAAATTATTGAAAGGCCAAAAAAAAATGGATTGGGATCAGCACACGTTATGTCGATAATTTATTCAATAAAATTTAATTACAATATTTTAATAACTATGGATGCTGATTTTTCACATGATCCAATTTACTTACCGAAAATAATTGAAAAAGCAGATATTAATAATTTTGTTATTGGCTCCAGGTTTGTTGAGGGAGGAAAAAATAATTATACAGGCTTTAGAAAATTTCTATCTTTTACAGCTAATTTAGTTTCAAAAAAAATTTTAGGTATTAGACTAAATGAATTCACGACCTATCTAAGAGCATATGATGTAGAGTCGTTGAAAAAATTACCTTTTAATAAATTGACAGCCAAAGGATATAGTTTAGGCGTTAAAATTATTTGGCTTTTGAATAAAATGAATATTAATTTGATTGAAGTTCCAATAGTGATGGGCAATAGAAATCTTGGAAAATCAAAAATTCCAAAGTCCCAAATTTTTGTTAGCGTTTTTGACTTGATAGTTATGAAATTAAATGATCTTTTGATCATAAAAAATATCAATAAATCTAAAATTAGTTATAAAATCGACTATAAATGCAACGAGTGCTCGAATGATTTAATGATTTATTATAATAAAAATTCTTATAAATGTTTAAACTGCAATATTTTAAATGAAATTAACTAAAGAACAAAAAGAAGAAATTAAAGAACAACAGTCTCAAGAAACTAAAACTAAAAGAGTAACTGCTCCAGAGCTAGAAAAAGTTTTATATGAAGCCATTCCAATATTAGACCATGGCTTTATAAGAGTCATTGATTACATGGGCGATGATACGTCAATTGTTCAAGCTGCAAGAGTTTCTTATGGAAAAGGAACAAAAAAAGTTTCTACAGACTCTGGTTTAATTAAATATTTGATGAGACATTGGCACAGCACACCTTTTGAAATGTGCGAAATAAAGTATCATATTAAATTACCAATTTTTATAGCAAGACAATGGATTAGGCACAGAACAGCCAATGTAAATGAATACTCAGCAAGATACTCAATTTTAGATAAAGAATTTTACTTACCGTCACCTGAACATTTAGCGGCTCAATCAAAAAATAATCGTCAAGGTCGAGGAGACATTCTTGAAGGAGAGCAAGCAAAAAAAGTCCTGGATCTATTAAAAAATGATGCAGAGCAAACATATAATAATTATGAAACAATGTTGAATGAAAAATATGACGGAACTGTAATCGATGAGAGTACTAGCGGACTCGCAAGAGAATTAGCCAGAATGAATTTAACTTTAAATACTTATACACAATGGTATTGGAAAACTGATTTATTAAATTTAATGAATTTTTTAAGATTGCGTGCAGACCACCATGCACAATATGAAATTAGAACATATGCAGATGCAATGTTAGAAACAGTAAAAAAATGGGTGCCAATAACATATGAAGCATTTATGGATTACAGAGTTGGAGGAACAGAAGTTTCTTCGAAAGGAAAAAAGATAATTCAAAAACTAATTAAAGGTGAAAAAGTAAATATTGAAGACTCCGGACTTTCAAAAAGAGAGTGGAATGAATTAATGGAAGCTTTTAATTTAAAAGATAAACTGATTTAATTTTTTTAGCAAATTCTAAGTATATTTTTGAAATTTTATGCTCAGGATTAGCCTCAACAATTGGTATTCCTTGATCTCCTAATTTGCCTACTTCAGGTTCAATAGGTATTTCTCCTAAAAATTCTTTACCAAATTCCTCAGAAGTTTTTTTTACCCCTCCTTCCCCAAAGATAGGATATTTTTTTTTATCATCACCAATAAAGTAACTCATATTATCTATTAAACCGATTATTTTAACACCAAGTTTATCGAACATTTTAATTCCCCTTTTTACATCCTGGAGAGCTATTTCCTGTGGGGTTGATACTATTATTACTCCATCCATTTTAATTTCTTGTGAAAATGTTAACTGTGTATCTCCTGTACCTGGTGGCATATCAACAATAATAAAATCTAAATCTTTCCAAGAAACTTTTTGTGTAAAAGTTTTTATGGCGCTGGTTACCATTGGCCCTCTCCAAATCATAGGCGTTTGTTCTTCCGTAAGAAAACCTATGGACATACATTGAATATTATATTTTAAAATTGGTTTTAATGTTTGCCCATCACTTTCAGGTTTACTATTTATGGAAAATAATTTTGGCAAAGATGGCCCATATATATCAGCATCTAATAATCCAACTTTGCAACCTAACTTATTTAAGGACAAAGCTAAATTTGTAGCAAAAGTTGACTTTCCAACCCCTCCTTTTGCACTTGAAATAGCAATTGTGAATTTAGTTCCTTTAATAGGGTTTTTTACGAAGGTTTTTGGTTTCATTGCTTTATTTAGTACATTTTATCACATTAACTTCAATTCAACTTATCTTGTTTTTAAATATAAAGACACTATATAGAATGTCATGGTAGACGATTTTAAAGGAAGAGGCGGAAGTCCATGGGGAACACCACCGGGAGGTGGCGGAAACGGCGGGGGATTTAGAAGAGGCCCAACACCACCTAACATTGATGAGATAGTTAAAAATATTCAAGATAAAATAAACAAAATTTTACCGGGTGGAGCAAAAGGAGGAAATAAACCAATATTTTTAGGCCTAATTATTTTAGTTATTATTTGGGCACTATCAGGTTTATATAGAGTTTTACCAGACGAACAGGGAGTTGTTTTAAGGTTTGGAAAGTTTGTTTCAACAACTCAACCAGGATTAAATTATCATATTCCTTTTCCAGTAGAGAGTGCGCTTACTCCAAAAGTTACAAAAGTAAATAGAATTGATATTGGATTTAGATCTGAAAGAGACACAGGTTTTACTTCTTCCGGAGTTGCAGATGTTCCTGAAGAAAGCCTAATGTTAACTGGGGATGAAAATATAGTTAATATAGATTTTTCTGTTTTTTGGGTAATAAAAGATGCGGGAAAATTTTTATTTAAAATTCAAGACCCCCAAGGAACTGTAAAAGCAGCCGCTGAAACCGCTATGAGAGAAGTAATTGCTAAAAGTAGAATTCAACCAATTTTAACAGAAGGCAGATCTGCAATAGAAACAGAGTCACAATCAATAATTCAAAATATATTAGACGAGTACAATAGTGGAATAGAAGTAACACAAGTTCAAACACAAAAAGCAGATCCACCAGATCAAGTTATTGATGCATTTAGAGATGTTCAAGCAGCAAGAGCCGACATGGAAAGATCTAAAAATGAAGCAGAAGCATATGCAAATGATGTTATACCAAGGGCACGAGGTGAAGCTGCAAAAATTTTACAAGCTGCAGAAGCATACAAAAAAGAAGTTGTAGCAAAGGCAGAAGGTGAAGCAAGCAGATTTCTTTCCATATATAATGAATATGCTAAAGCAAAAAAAGTTACTCAAGAAAGAATGTACTTAGAAACAATGGAAAAAGTTCTTGCTGATATTAACAAAATTATAATTGATCAAAATTCAGGTTCTGGTGTAGTTCCATATTTACCATTGCAAGAATTAAAAACAGGAACAAACTAATGAAAAATACAAAATTTATTTTACCAATAATAATTGCAATAGCTGCAGTGGCATTTTTTTCTATCTTTATAGTTAAAGAAGTAAATCAAGCAATTGTTTTACAATTTGGTGACCCAAAAAGAATTATTACAAAACCTGGATTAAATTTTAAACTTCCTTTTATTCAAAATGTTGTATTCTTAGATAAAAGAATTCTTAACCTGGATACACCACCAGAAGAAGTAATTGCATCAGACCAAAAAAGATTAATAGTTGATGCGTTTGCAAGATTCCAAATATTTGATCCATTAAAATTCTATATTTCAGTTGGAAATGAAAGAGTAGCAAGATCAAGGCTATCAACAATTATAAATTCAAGAATAAGAAATGTTTTAGGTCAACAAGAATTACAAACTTTATTATCTAAAGACAGAACAAAGCAAATGACTTTAATACAAGAAGGAGTAAATAATGAAGCTGAAAATTTTGGAATTAAAATTGTTGATGTTAGAATAAAAAGAGCTGATCTTCCACAAGCTAACAGTGAAGCAATTTATAGACGAATGCAGACCGAAAGAGAAAGAGAAGCAAAAGAGTTTAGAGCGAGAGGTGCAGAGATGGCAGTAACAATTACTTCTACAGCTGATAAAGAAGTAACAGTAATTTTGGCAGATGCACAAAAAAAATCTGAAATCATGAAAGGTGAAGGAGACGGCCAAAGAAATAAAATATTTGCTAATGCATTTGGTAGAGACCCAGAATTTTTTGGATTTTATAGATCTATGCAAGCTTATGAAAAAGCATTGATAGGTGGCGAGACTTCATTAATATTATCGCCAGACAGTGAATTCTTTAAATTTTTTGGAAATACAAAACCTAAAACAAATCAATAAAAATTTATCATGAAAGAATTGATCATAGCATTTGGTCTTTTCTTATTTATCGAAGGTATTTTGTATGCCTTATTTCCATCTAAAATGAAAAATATGTTATTAAGACTTAATGAGATTGATGAAAAGCAACTAAGAATAGGTGGCTTTTTATTTGCTTTAATTGGTTTTGTAATAATTTGGTACATTAAAAGATAATGAAAAAAAGTTTATTTAAATTTTTAATTCCAATATTTTTATTTATAAATTTTACAAGCATCGTTTATTCTAATTCTGCTCCAGAATCTTTTGCTGACCTATCAGAAAAACTAATGCCATCAGTAGTAAATATTTCAACTACTCAAACTATAACAACAAATTCTAACCCTTTTCCATTTCAATTTCCTCCAGGTTCGCCATTTGAAGACATGTTCAAAGATTTTGGAACACCACAGCAAAGAAAAACATCTGCTTTAGGATCAGGTTTTATAATTGACGCCAAAGGAATTGTGATAACAAATAACCATGTAATCCAAGGAGCTGAAGATATTGTAGTAAGAGTAAATGGAGACAAAGAGTACCAAGCTAAAATATTAGGAGCTGATCCAGAAATGGATATTGCAGTACTTCAAATAAATTCTACTGATAAATTTGCTCCTGTTAAATTTGGTGACTCCGATAAATCTCGAATTGGTGACTGGGTTATAGCAATAGGAAATCCTTTTGGGCTAGGAGGAACAGTAACAGCAGGAATTATTTCTGCAAGAAACAGAAGTATTGGTTTATCTAGATATGAAGACTTTATTCAAACAGATGCATCTATCAATGTAGGAAATTCAGGCGGTCCATTGTTTAATATGAATGGTGATGTGATTGGAATTAATACTGCAATTTTAGGTCAAAGCGGATCAATAGGAATAGGTTTTGCAATACCTTCGAACAGTGCAAAAATTGTAATTGAACAGTTAATTAAATATGGTGAAACTAAAAGAGGATGGCTTGGAGTTAGAATTCAAGATGTAACAAAAGAAATTGCAGATGTTGAAAAATTAGACAAACCAAGAGGCGCTTTAGTTGCAAGTGTTGCAACCGGCAGCCCTTCTGACAAGGCAGGTATAAAATCAGGAGATATAATATTGGAGTTTGATGGCAAAATTATTAATGAAATGAAAGAACTACCATTAATTGTAGCTCAAACAAAAGTTGGCAAAACAGTTAAAGTAAAAATTTGGAGAAATAAAAAAGAACTAAGCAAAAAAATTACACTGGGAAGATTAGAAACATCTGAAGATTTTAAAACAAAACCTAAAAAAGCGGAGAAGCCAAAAACAGGTGAAATAGAAGAATTAAAAATTTTTGTTAGAAATCTTACAAAAGAAGACATTGAAAAAAGAAATCTTCCTAAAGATACAATGGGAGTTGTCATAACTGAAATAAAAAAAGATAGTCCAATAAACTTCTTATCATTAAATGATGTTATTGTTGAAGTTCAAAAGAAAAAAATAAAAACGATTGGTGATTTAAAAAATATTATAAAATCTGCAATAAAAAGCTCAGAACAAACAATTTTAATTGTAATTTACAACAACCAAAACCAAAAACGTTATATTGGTGTAAAGATTAAATAATAGATGGACATCAGGTCCAAAATTATACTAATTTCAGGTCCTACAGCATCGGGCAAATCTAAAAAAGCAGACAAATTAGCAAAAAAAATTGGTGGTGAAATAATAAACGCAGATAGTATGCAGGTCTATAAAGAGCTTAAAATATTAACTGCCCGACCATCAATCAATAATAAAATTAAATATCATTTATATGGTTTTTTAAGTGTAAAAAATAAATTTTCAACAGGAGATTGGCTTAAATTAACTTTGATTAAAATAAAACAAATTAAAGAAAAAGGTAAAATACCTATTCTAGTTGGTGGCACAGGACTTTATTTTAAATCATTAGTTGATGGACTTGCTAAAATACCAAATATTCCATTAAAATTTAGAAATTCAATACGTATAGAACATAATAAAATCGGACAAAAGAAATTTTATAAAAAATTATTAAAAATTGATCCAAAAATTAAAAATTATATTAATCCACAAGATACTCAAAGAACTTTAAGAGCATACGAAATAAAGAAATTTACCAAGATTTCAATGATAGATTGGTTCAAAAAAACAAAGAAGCACTTTGAGGATAAAGATTTTGTTAAAGTATATTTTGATATTCCAAGAAATATATTGATTGATCGAATTAATAAGAGAGTCGATAAAATGTTTGCTAGCGATGTCGAAAAAGAGGTAGAAAAATTTAATGCTTTAAAAGTTAAAAAGGATTACAGCGCAAATAAAGTTATAGGAATTAGGGAAATTAGCGAATATTTAAAAAAAGAAGCAACATTATTAGAAACAAAAGAAAAAATTAGTATAAAAACAAGACAATATGCAAAAAGGCAATCTACATGGTCCCGCAAGCATATGAGCTCTTGGCAGTTTATAGATCCACTTAATGTAGCTTTGACAAGAAAATTTTTTAAATAAACCTCTCTTAAACTTGACCTATTAGCACAACTTCAGCTAGATTAGCCGAATGTCAAAATTATATTCTGGAGCAGAAATAGTATTCAAATGTTTGGAAGATCAAGGAGTAGAAGTTATTTTTGGTTATCCGGGCGGTGCTGTACTACCAATATACGATGAATTAAAAAATTTTAGTTCAGTTAAACATTTTTTAGTCAGACACGAACAGGGAGCAGGACATGCAGCTGAAGGATACGCAAGATCAACTGGAAAAGCAGGCGTTGCTTTAGTGACATCAGGACCAGGAGCAACAAATATAGTAACTGCTTTAACAGATGCTTATATGGACTCAGTACCAATAGTTTGTATATCAGGACAAGTACCAACTCATTTAATTGGAACGGATGCATTTCAAGAATGTGATACAACTGGTATTACAAGACCATGCACAAAACATAATTGGTTAGTAAAAGATGTAAAAGATCTTGCTAAAACCATTCACAGAGCATTTGAAGTTGCAACAACAGGAAGACCTGGACCAGTCTTAGTTGATATTCCAAAAGATATTCAATTTCAAAAAACAAATTATACTAAATATAAGAGACAAAAAAAAATAAATGGTAAAGCTCAAAAACATTTTAATCAATCAGAAATAGAGACACTGATTAATTTAATGAGCAAATCATCAAAACCAATATTTTATACCGGAGGAGGAGTAATAAATTCTGGACCGAAGGCAAGTACATTATTAAGAGAACTGGTATATGCAACTGGATTTCCAATTACGTCAACATTACAAGGTCTCGGTGCATTCCCAGGTGATGATAATCAATTTTTAGGTATGCTTGGTATGCATGGGACTTACGAAGCAAATAATGCGATGTACGAATGTGACTTGATGATAAATATTGGAGCTCGTTTTGATGACAGAATTACTGGAAAATTAGATGAGTTTTCACCTAAATCAAAAAAGGTACATATAGATATTGATCCATCCTCAATAAATAAAAATGTAAAAGTAGATTTACCAATTGTTGGCGATGTGAGCGAAGTTATAAATTCTGCAATAAAAACAATTAAGAAAAAAAAAACAAATTTTGCAAAATCCAATAAACAAAAAATTTCAAAATGGTGGGAAAAAATAGAAAAATGGCGATCAATTCGTTCTCTTGATTTTGTAAATAGTTCAGAAACTATTAAACCACAGTATGCAGTTCAAAGGCTTTATGAATTAACCAAAAATAAAGATACTTATATTACAACTGAGGTCGGACAACATCAAATGTGGGCTGCTCAACATTATAAATTTGATAAACCCAACAGATGGATGACTTCAGGTGGATTAGGAACAATGGGATACGGTTTACCCGCAGCTGTTGGAGTCCAGGTTGCTCATCCAAATAAATTAGTTATTGATATAGCTGGAGAAGCTTCAGTTTTAATGACTATGCAAGAAATGTCTACTGCAGTTCAATATAGTCTGCCTATTAAAATTTTCATTTTAAATAATGAATACATGGGGATGGTTCGTCAATGGCAAGAACTATTACATGATAAAAATTATTCAGAAAGTTATACAGCAGCATTACCAGATTTTGTTAAGTTAGCAGAAGCTTATGGATGTGTTGGTTTAAGAGCATCAACCCCAGAAGAACTTGATGATAAAATCATTGAAATGATAAATACAGAAAGACCAGTGATTTTTGATTGTCGCGTAGATAAAGCTGAAAATTGCTTTCCAATGATACCTTCTGGAAAAGCCCATAATCAAATGTTACTTGGTCCAAATGATCAAAAAGAAAATAAAATTACCGGTAAAGGAAAAACTTTAGTATAATGGCAAAACCTAAATCAGCATATAGTATTCCAGGAAAACAAGGGAAATTTGATACTCACATAATAGTAGTTTGGGTTGATAATGAAGCTGGAGTTTTAGCAAGAGTAGTCGGTCTATTTTCTGGTAGAGGTTACAATATAGAGTCCTTAGCTGTTGCAGAGATTGATTCAAAGTTAAATATTTCGAGAATTACAATTGTAACCACAGGAACACCCCAAGTAATTGAGCAAATTAAACTACAACTCAAAAAATTAGTTCCCGTCCATAAGGTGGCTGATTTTATGAGAAATGACAAAAATGTAATATTTAAAGAAATGGCACTTTTTAAAGTGGTTGGTAATGAATCTAAAAGAAAAAAAGCTATAAAGGCTTGTAAAAAGTTTAATGCTATAATATTGGATAAAACAAAAAAATCATGCGTAATTCAGATAACAGCTTTGAGAAGAGAAATTGATTTGATGTCAAAGAGTTTAAAAAAACTAGGACTGGTAAGTTTGTCAAGAACAGGTGCAGTTGCAATGACAAGAGGTTCAGAAATATTTAGATAAGGAGATAATTATGAAAATGTTTTATGAAAAAGATACTGATGTAAATTTAATTAAAAGTAAAAAAATAGCAATTTTTGGTTATGGTAGTCAAGGACATGCCCATGCACTTAATTTGAAAGACAGTGGTGTTAAAGAAGTTGTAGTTGCACTAAGAGATGGATCGTCAAGCAAGGCAAAAGCAGAGTCTAAAGGACTTAAAGTTATGAATTTGTCAGATGCCGCAGAGTGGGCAGATGTTGTAATGATTTTAACACCAGATGAATTACAAGCTACAATTTACAAAAATCATATTGAGCAAAGAGTCAGAGAAGGAACTTCAATCGCATTTGCACATGGATTAAATATTCATTACGATCTTATTAAAGCAAGAAAAGATCTAGATGTATTTATGGTTGCACCAAAAGGACCAGGTCATTTGGTAAGAAGTGAATTTGAAAAAGGTGGAGGTGTTCCATGTTTATTCGCTGTTCATCAAAATGGTTCTGGAAAAGCAAGAGATCTTGCTATGTCATATGCGTCTGCAGTTGGCGGAGGTAGGTCAGGAATAATTGAAACAACATTTAAAGATGAAGTCGAAACAGACTTATTTGGTGAGCAAACTGTTTTATGCGGTGGATTAGTAGAACTAATTAAAAATGGCTATGAAACTTTAGTCGAAGCAGGTTATGAGCCAGAGATGGCATATTTTGAAACGGTCCACGAAGTTAAATTAATCGTTGATTTAATTTACGAAGGTGGAATTGCAAATATGAATTATTCAATTTCAAATACAGCTGAGTATGGAGAATATGTGACTGGACCAAGAATTATTAATAAAGAAGAAACAAAGAAAAGAATGAAAGAAGTTCTTGCAGATATTCAATCAGGCAAGTTTACCAAAGAATGGATGGATGAATGTAAGAATGGACAAAAGAATTTCTTAAAAACTAGAGAAAAATTAGCTGACCATCCAGTAGAGAAAGTTGGAGCAGGTCTAAGAGCAATGATGCCTTGGATTGCTAAAAAGAAACTAGTTGATAGCGATAAGAAATAAATTTGTTAATTTTATAAGAAATTTTTCTAATTAATTGCAATCTCTATTATAGATTGTATTATGCTCAAGCTATATTTTTATAAAAATGTCAGAAAAAGAAAGAGTTTACATATTTGATACAACAATGCGCGATGGTGAACAATCGCCTGGCGCATCTATGAGCTTGGAGGAAAAAATCCAAATTGCAAGAGTGTTTGATGAGTTGGGAGTTGATATAATTGAAGCAGGTTTTCCAATTGCTTCACCAGGCGACTTTGAAGCTGTAACGGAGATTAGTAAAATACTAAAAAAATCTATTCCAGCAGGATTATCTAGGCATTCAAAAAAAGATATTGATAGATGTTATGAAGCATTAAGACATGCTCCAAGATTTAGAATTCACACTTTTATATCTACAAGCCCGTTACACATGAAACATAAACTTAATAAGTCTCCCGAAGAAGTTTATGAGTCAATTAAAGAACATGTAACTTATGCAAGAAAATTTACAGATGATGTTGAATGGTCATGTGAAGATGGAACTAGAACAGATATGGATTATATGTGCAAAACTGTAGAGCTTGCGATTAATTGTGGAGCAAGAACAATAAATATTCCAGATACAGTTGGTTATACAGTTCCATCTGAATTTACAAAAATAATTCATACATTGCAAAACAAAGTTCCAAATATAGATAAAGCTATTTTATCTACACATTGTCATAACGATTTAGGTTTAGCAGTTGCAAACTCATTAGCAGGAGTTCAGGCAGGAGCTAGACAAATAGAATGTACCATAAATGGTATAGGAGAGCGTGCAGGAAATGCTGCACTTGAAGAAGTTGTAATGGCTATGAAAACAAGAAATGATTTAATGCCCTATGATACAGGAATTAACACAACACTTTTAAGCAAAGCATCTAAAATAGTTTCTAATGCAACAGGGTTCCCTGTTCAATTTAATAAAGCAATTGTAGGAAAAAATGCTTTTGCTCATGAAGCAGGAATTCATCAGGATGGAATGCTTAAAAACAGAAATACTTATGAAATTATGACTCCAGAAAGTGTTGGTGTTAAACAAACTTCTTTAGTTATGGGTAAGCATTCAGGAAGACATGCATTCAAAGATAAATTAACTAGCTTAGGTTATGTTGATGTAACAGATGATGTTATAGAAAATGCTTTTGGTAAATTTAAAGTTTTAGCTGATAAAAAAAAGCACGTTTATGACGAAGACATATTGGCTCTTGTTGATGATAGTTTAATTACTGACAATAAAATTAATGCGTTAAGTTTAAAATCTTTGAAAGTTTTTGCAGGGACTGGCGAACCTCAAAGAGCAGAAATGACTCTAGAGGTTTTTGGAGAGGTAAATAAAGCAAGTGAAACAGGCGATGGTCCAGTTGATGCAATTTTTAAATGTATAAAAAAATTATATCCACACGAAGTAAGTTTACAATTATATCAAGTTCATGCAGTAACAGAAGGAACAGATGCGCAAGCAACTGTAAGTGTAAGAATTGAAGAAAATGGAAAAACAACTGTGGGTCAAGCCGCTGATACGGATACATTAGTTGCTTCAGCCAATGCTTATATTAATGCTTTAAACAAAATGATTATAAAGAGAAGCAAAACTGCACCAGATCAAACTACTGTAGTAAAAGAAAATTTTGAAAAAAACAAAATGAGAGGAATATAAAATGGGAATGTTAGATAAATTATCGAAAATTTGGAGTCAAGATATGGCTATAGACCTTGGAACTGCAAATACTCTAGTTGTTTTAAAAGGACAAGGCGTAGTTTTAAATGAACCTTCAGTTGTTGCGGTAGTTGATAATAAAGGAAAAAAATCAGTTCTTGCTGTAGGTGATGAAGCAAAAACAATGTTAGGAAGAACACCAGGTAATATAAGCGCTATTAGACCATTAAGAGACGGTGTTATTGCTGACTTTATAGTAACTGAAGAAATGATTAAATATTTCATAAAAAAAGTTCATAAAAGAAGTACGTTTGCAAATCCAAGAATATTAATTTGTGTTCCAACAGGATCAACACCAGTTGAAAGAAAAGCAATTCAAGATAGTGCATTAGCTGCTGGAGCAAGAAGAGTTCAGTTAATAGAAGAACCAATTGCAGCAGCTATTGGGGCAGGACTTCCAATATCAGAAGCAACAGGATCAATGGTAGTTGACATAGGAGGTGGTACTACTGAAATTGCTGTTATGTCTTTAGGTGGAGTTGTTTATTCAAAATCTTTAAGAGTGGCAGGTGATGCAATGGATAAAGCTTTAGCGGACTATATGAGAAAAGAATATAATTTAATGATTGGTGATAGCACATCCGAAAAAATTAAAAAAGAAGTTGGAACAGCAATACCAGTTAATAACAATACTTATCCTGTAAAAGGAAGAGATTTAAGATCTGGAACTCCTAAAGAGGTTAGTATTACAGAAGAGGATACTGCTGAAGCTCTTAATGGTATTTTAAAAGAAATGATTAATGGAATAAAAGATGCATTAGAAAATACACCTCCAGAATTATCAGCAGATCTAGTTGACATGGGTTTAACTCTAACTGGCGGAGGAGCATTACTCAAAAATATAGACAAAAGATTTTCTAAAGAAACTGGTTTACCAGTTCACATAGCTGACGACCCATTAGCATGTGTGGCTGTTGGAACAGGAAAAGCTTTAGATCAAGAAGAAATCTTTTCAGCTATGCTATCTGAGTATTAATCTTGAAAAATGCAGCCGAGTAGAGATGATTTTGTAATTGCTATTCGTTCAGCTTTTTTATCTAAGAGTGCTCAACAAAGATTTTCATTATTATTACTAATTTTTTTTTCTTTAATATTAATTTCACTTTCAAAATTTAATTTTAAAGCAATTGATTATGTTAGAATGAGCTTTAAAGAAGTTGCTTATAGATCTTCCTTCATAGTCTCGATACCAGAAAAATATATTAAAATTGGTTATTATTCTTTTAAAGATCATTTACAACTTTACCAAGATTATGAAAAAACAAAACTTGAATTAGAAATTTTAAAGTCAAAAGAACTAAACAATAAATATATTGTTGCAGAAAATAAAAGACTTAAAGAAACAATTGAAGAAATAAAATTTTCTAACGAAGATGTTTATGCAAAAGTTTTACTAGATAAAGATAGTCCTTTCTTAAAATCATTTATTATTAATAAAGGAAGTAAACAAAAAATTAAATTAGGAATGGCAGTTTTAGACAAAGGCTATTTGGTTGGAAAAATAATTGAAGTAAATTTTTCAACATCAAGAGTTTTGTTATTAACTGATCTTAACAGTAAAATTCCAGTAAACATTGAACCTGGCGGCATCCAATCTATTATGTCAGGCACAGGTAAAGAATATGGAGAAATACAGTATTTTAAAAATCAAAAAAATCTTTCAGAAGGCGATATTGTATATACCTCAGGAGCTGGTGGAGTATTTAAATCGGGTATTCCAATAGGAAAAATTATTTTAAGTCAAAATAAAAATATACAAATTAATTATTTTACTGATTTTTCACAATTAAGATTTGTAAAAATTTCACTATTTGAGGAAATAAATTAGATGGTTAAATTTCAAAAAAGCAAAATAACCAACCAATTTTTAAAAAATTTTCCTCTTATTTTATTATTTATTTCAGTTTTAAATGAGTTTGATTTTAATTATTTAAATTTAAAGTATTTTTCATTTAATTTTCCATTTATTCTAGTTTTTTATTGGAGTTTAAAAAAAAATGATAGCTTAAGTTATGGATTTATATTTATAGCTGGTTTGTTTAATGATGCTGTAATTGGTCTTCCAATTGGATTAAGTAGTTTAAGTTATTTACTAGTTTGTGGATTTGCAGCTTATTTAAGAAATATAACACTTAGACCTGATTTAATTAAAGACTGGTTATTTTTTCTTATGACAATATGCGTTACAAATTCATTAATTTATTTTTTAATTGTAGTATTTTTTAAAGTTAACTTAAATTATTTGGATTATGTTTTTAATATTATTTTCACTTTTCTACTATACATAGTGATAGCTTATTTTTTTGATATTTACCAAAGGTTTGTTTTTAAAAAAGAAAATGATTAGTTCTGGCGAAGACTCCAATGTAAGAAAACTAAGTACTATAAACAGAAGAATGTTTATAATTTCTGCAGCGAAGGTTATTGTTTTTGGTGGAATAATTACTAGATTATTTAATCTTCAAATTAATCAAAATAAAAAATATTTAACATTATCAGATAAAAATAGATTAAGAGAATGGAAGCTTCCTCCTATTAGAGGAGAATTTATTGATTACTTTGGCAATGTGGTTGCTGGAAACTCAGAAGTTTATCAATTACATGTTGTGCCTGAGCAAGTAGAGAACTTTAAAACTTTGATGGTACGTTTAAAGGATATTTTAAATTTATCGCCAAAAGAATTTTCAAGGCTTGTAAAAAAGAAAAATTCCCAAAAACCATGGGAGACTTTAGTCATTTCTGAAAATTTAACATGGGAACAATTCTCTAAAATAAATTTTTTTCTTCATGATTTGGAAGGAGCTAAACCAGTTTTATCTGTAGTTAGAGACTATCCATACAAAGATAATTATACTCATATTCTTGGTTATGTTTCTGAAGCAAGTGTAAAAGATTTAAATGAAAACGAAAACGTCAAAAAAAATCATGTTCCAGGTCTAAGAGTTGGAAAATCTGGATTAGAAAAAGCTTTGGAAAATGATTTAATTGGAACTAATTCTATTCAAAGATATGAAGTCAATGCTTATGGCAAAAGAATAAATCAAATTGATCATGTAGAAGGAATTAAAGGTAAAAAAATTCGTCTAACTATTGATACTGAAGTTCAAAAATATGCAAATGAATTGATGGCTGGCAAAGCAGGATCAGTAAGTGTAATGGATATTTATACAGGGGAATTAATTGCTCTACATTCTTCACCAACATTTGATCCAAATTTATTCCTACACGGCATAGATTCAGAAGAATGGAAAAAAATAATTAAAGATCCGTTAAAACCATTAATGAACAAATCAATTTCAGGATTATATTCTCCAGGATCTACCATAAAGCCAATAGTTGCTCTTTCTGTTCTAGAAAATGACGTAATTTCTACAAAATTTAAAGTTTATTGCACAGGAAAAACAGAATTTTATGAACAAACTTATCACTGTTGGAAAAAGAAAGGTCATAGATCTGTTAATTTAAGAGAAGCCTTAAAACAATCCTGTGATACGTACTTTTATGAAGCTGCAAGATTGCTAGGAGTTGATCGTCTAAACGAAACTGCAAAAAAATTTGGTTTAGGTGAAAAAGTTTTTGACAACATGTTTATAGAAGAAAAAAAAGGAGTCGTGCCATCAACTAAATGGAAAAAAGAAGTGATCGGGGAAAACTGGTATCTTGGAGAAACATTAATAAATGGTATTGGTCAAGGGTATATACAAACAACACCACTTCAGCTTTGTTTGATGACAGCACAATTAGCAAATGGTGGTTTTAAAATATTCCCTAAATTAGTGGTTGAAAAAAATCAAAAAACATATGAAGAGATTAAATATGCAATCGATAAAAATTTAGAAGATTTTAAAAGAGTTAAAAAGGACTCATTTATTGAAAAAGGTTCAGAGTTTTTTAATAAATTTAGTAAATCAAATTATCCATTATTTAGAAATCCCGAGAATATAAAATTTGTTTTAGATGCAATGTATGGTTCAACGAACGAAGTTTTTGGAACTTCATACAAATCTAGGTTTGATGATCCAAAATATAAATACGCAGGAAAAACTGGAACAGCACAAGTTAAAAGAATAACTGAAGAAGAAAGAGAATTAGATTTAAAAACATCACAAATCCCATATGAACAAAGAGATCATGCTTTATTTGTGGCATTTGGACCATATAAAAAACCAAGATATGCCTTGAGTGTTTTTATTGAACATGGAGGATCAGGAAGTGCAACAGCTGCTCCAATAGCAAGAAAATTATTCAAACTTATTGTTGATAGACATGAAATTAGAGAAAAAATAAGAACATCAAATTTAATGGATATATAATGTTACAAAGATATTCTTTTTC
Source organism: uncultured Pelagibacteraceae bacterium (assembly GCA_902532225.1). GTDB lineage: Bacteria > Pseudomonadota > Alphaproteobacteria > Pelagibacterales > Pelagibacteraceae > Pelagibacter. Next base: position 16,140 of record CACAHI010000009.1, on the reverse strand, counting down.
AAACGAAAGTTCATTTTTACAGAAATTAAAATCTTTTGATTTTGTTTTATTATTTTGCATCTTAATTGTAGGAATAATCAGTTCGTTTTCAATGTATTCAACAGATGGAGGTGAATTTCTTTACCATACAAAAAGTCACATTATAAGATTTAGTGTTTTTTTTATGATGATGATATTTTTATCATTTATTAATATTAGATACTGGCATGCGACGGGATATATTTTTTATTTTTTTATTCTTGCACTTTTAATATGGGCTTCTTTTTTTGGTATAACCGCATCGGGTTCACAAAGATGGGTAAATTTATATATAATAAATTTACAACCTTCTGAATTAATGAAGATTGCGATAATTATTTGTTTTGCAAAATTTTTTCATAGAATTCAGCTTAAAAATGTAAATAATTTAAAAAATATTTTATTTCCAATTGTTATTCTAGTTATTCCAATAGTATTAGTAATTAGTCAACCAGACCTTGGTACTTCAATATTAATTGCATTAAGCGGTCTAGTCGTATTATGGCTGTCAGGAGTTAATGTAAAATATTTTGTTTATTCAACACTTGTATTAATAATTGCAGCACCATTTGTTATTTCCTTTCTTAAACCATATCAAAAGAGAAGAATCTTAACTTTTTTTGATCCGGAAAAGGATCCTTTGGGAGCAGGTTATCAAATAATACAGTCTAAAATTGCTGTTGGATCTGGTGGAGTAATGGGAAAAGGATTTTTAAAGGGAACACAAAGTTATTTAGAATTTTTACCTGAAAAACACACCGACTTTATTTTTACTTTATATTCTGAAGAATTTGGATTTATTGGATCAATTTTACTATTAATATTGTATGCAATTATAATATTAAGAATAATTGTAATCGGATCTTCATCAAGAAGTTTTTTTGGAAGATTGTTCTGTTATGGATTTGCTGCATCATTATTTATCTATATTTCAGTAAATATGTGTATGGTTTTAGGCCTTTTGCCTATCGTTGGATCTCCTTTGCCAATTATGTCATACGGAGGATCTTCAATGCTTGCAACCATGGTAGGATTTGCATTAGTTATGAGTACCAAAATATATAGTAGGCAATTAATAATTTAATATTAAAAATACCCGCAATATTAGATAAATTGATTAAAAACCCTAATCTTATTAACTATTTTGGGCTAATTCTTAATTTTGATCTTTTTTAATTAAGCTTTATTATATAAAAATTCGTATGTTTGAAAAATTAGAAGAATTAGCAAAAAATAACAAAAAAATATCTGACTTTCATATAAGAAGTGGATGGCCTCTAGCTTATAGACAAACAGGAGAAATTCACAAAGTACAAGAAGTTGTTGTTAAAAAACAAGATCTTCAAGACCTTATTTCTACAAATTGCAATGAGGTAGAGATGAAAAGATTTCAAGATACTCACGAACTAGACTCATCAGTTACATTGGCAGGATTAAGATTTAGAGCAAATTTTTATAAAACAATTCATGGTCCAGCGGCCGTTCTTAGAAGAGTAGAGAGTGTTATACCCACAATGGACCAATTTGATTTGCCTCCAGTTCTTTATGATATTATTGATATGCACAAAGGTTTAGTCTTAGTAACAGGTCCAACTGGATCAGGAAAATCTACTACACTTGCAGCAATTGTTAATGAAATAAATAAAACGAGAACTTCAAACATCATTACAGTAGAAGACCCAGTAGAATTTATCCATAAAGATTTAAAAAGTATTGTATCTCACAGGGAAGTTGGAAAACAAACCCAAAGCTTCGCAAGTGCATTAAAAGCTGCATTGAGGGAAGATCCAGATGTTATTCTTGTTGGTGAGATGAGAGACTTAGAAACTGTTTCTTTAGCATTAACCGCTGCTGAAACTGGTCACTTAGTTTTTGGAACCTTGCACACTAGTGGTGCACCAAGTACAATAAACAGAATTATAGATGTATTTCCCCCAGAACAGCAAGCGCAAATTCGTGCACAAATTTCTACATCTTTAAAGATGGTTGTAACACAAAGGTTGCTTAAAACAAAAGACGGTCAAGGACGTTGTGGTGCTTTTGAAGTTATGAAGTGTACCGCTCCTATTCAAAACTTAATAAGAGAATCTAAAATTCATCAAATTCCAAGCATCATGCAAACCGCAGTTAAAGAAGGTATGATTACGATGACTAAGTCATTAGAAGAACTTGTTAAGGCAGGAAAGATAGATGCGGGCTCAGGTAAAGAACATTAAAGGTTTTAACTTACTCGAACTTGTAGTTGTTGTTGTTATAATTGGAGTCATTTCCGCTACCGCATATCCTAAATTTCAAGATTGGAGAGAAAAGAGAGAAATTAGAAACGCAGCTCTAGAGGTAAAAAGTTTAATGCTAGGAATAAATGGCCAAGTACAAAGGGGATTATATGTATTTGTTCAGGTTTATGTAAATATTACTGAAACAGAAATAACTATTGCATCAAAAGGAATGAAATCGGATACACTTTTTTCAAAAGTAAATGATGGTGACAGTGCTTGGAATATAGATGCCACATCAAGATGTAATATTGCAGACAACGATTATTGGGATAATGATGGAGGAGTACCTGGTAATACAGTGGCGCAAGTACGAAGAGTCGTATTAGATGCAAACAAATTTGCTAGTAATTTTATAGGAGAAGCTGCAGTATGTTTTTCTAAAGATGCAAAATGGTATAGTGGAGCAGGCAATTTTGTAGCTGGAGGAGGAGGAGATATCAGCGTAGATCAAACAATGTTTTTATGTATAAAAGCGGACGATATTCCAACCTGTGCTGTAGATGAAGGCAGTGGAGAACCCACAGTAGTTGTGGATAATGTTTTCTCAATTGATTGGACAAGATTTGGCGATATAACTGTAGATAAATGGAGTTCATTATTAAATGAATGGCAGTTACAATAATTAAATGAAAAAAAAAATTAAAAATATTTTAGGATTAACAATATTAGAAGCTTTGATGGCAACAGCAGTAGTAGGAATAGGTTTTGTTGCAATTCTTTCAATGGTAAATTATTCAGTTCAATCAATTGATACTTCAGGAGAGAGAACTAAGGCTAATTATCTAGTAAGCATGATGGCAGAAGATGTCATTGGTCATAAAAATAGTATTTATGGTGTAAATACTAATGATAAGGTTGTTATTGGTATTGATGGCACTATTACAATTGATGGTGTTGATAAACCAGATGCAAGAAAATTTTCAGATCATTTAGCAGGACAAGATTTTTTATCAAGATGCGGTGATAATGTAGATCTAGCCGCTGGTGACGCAACAGCTAATGCTCCCGCAGACGATGGAACAGTTAAAAGTCTTTACGAAGTTCAACATGTTGATGCTCCTTCTAATAAAGAAGAAAAATGGATGAGAATATTTTCTGAAAATCGATTTTTGAAATGTAAGGGAGAAAACGATTTTAAGAGAATGAAAGTTTACAAAATATGTAGATGGCCTGGTGTATGTCCTTATCAAGACCCTTCAGTTACCGATGATGGATTGTACATTGGTAGAGTTCAAATTAATTTAAATAACGGTAAAAAAAGAAAATTTTTATATTTTCAAACAGATTACAAAATTAGAAAATAATGAAAAAAAATTATTTAAAAAACATTCTAGCATTTACTCTGATCGAAGTGCTTATTGGAATTGTGATTTCTTCAATTATGATGGCAGCAATGTATACTACTTATAGTGTTGTAAATAATAGTTATTCACAAGTTACAGACCGTGCAAAAATTAGTCGATCAGGAAGAGATATCGTAGAAATGCTGATGAGAGATATAAGAATGGCAGGATTTAAATATAGACTTGGAACAAATACACTAGATTTTCCAAGTTCAAGTTACTTACAATTTATTGGTGGAGATAGCACTATTGCTTTAAGCCATGATCCTATAATAATAGAAAAGAATGCACCGTTAGGTTTTTCAATAGATGGAGGGGGCGATCCAACTCCCAAACATTCAGACGATGATAAATGCTGTGATCGAATACATATTGTCTATGATGATTTTAATCAAAACGATGTAAACCAACCTTATAAGAGATATAAAACAACTTATTATGCAGCACCAGTGAATGAAGGAGGAGATACAAGATATGCTGTTTATAAAACCGTACAAAGCTGGAGACAAAATTTAGATCAAGAAACAGGAACATGGGTAAGTGATTGTTCCGAATGCTATGTTGGACAAAAAATTCGAGATCATATAGTTGATATGGAATTTATTCCACTTGATGCATCAGGAAAAAGAATTTCTCCTATTCCAAAACCGGGAGAAGATTCTTTAGCTATGGCAAATCTTTACAAAATAAGAGCAGTTGATGTCAGGATAACGTTTAGATCGAAACAAGAATTTTATAGATATAAAGCAAACGCTGCTACACCAAGACTTGTAAAAGCACTTGGAAATAGAACACGAGCATTTCTTGATAAATATTTAAGAGACTCTGTAGTTGTTACAATTCATACAAGAAACATTGGGAGTGGAATATAAATTATGAAACGTAAAAATGAAAAGGGTTTTGCTCTAGTACTTTCTCTTGTTCTTCTTATGGTGATGTCATTGTTGGGAGGATCTTTAATTGTAATTACCGCAACAGATCACCAAAGCAATAACTCAAGTGATGAATACCAACAAGCATTTTATGTAGCTGAGACCGCATTATTAGAAGGTGAGAAAAGTGTAGTAAATAGAATGATGGGACCATGGGTGAATGTTGAAGAAGAATTTGTAGATGTTCCCACAGGTATGACTGACGGTGAAAAAGAAGAATGGGACAGTATGGTAGAAAATATTCAAAATTCAGCAGTTTTAGGTATGGCAAGAAATACAGATAAGAGAGATTTACCCACAAACACAAGTGCTGCTGCGAATACACCTTGTTTTAACAGCTTTAGAAACATAAACAGAGCTGGTTTTTTGGTAACTGAACATAAAGTAAATAAAAATTTTGGAACTTTAATACAGTCTGTCTTTGCAGATGGTGATCTTGATACTTCGACAACACCTGAAATTCTCACAAAAGAAAGAGAATACATGGAAAGATTTAGATACGAGTATTTTATAACAAATATTGGTGCAGCAGAATATAGAGGTGCTGGCTCTAGTATAAAAAAAACATCAACCAATGCTCAAACTTCTGGAACAGCATATAAAGTGTATGGTTGTGGCTACTTAATGCCAAGCGGCGCTAGCCCCACTGATTTTGGTGACCCAGATATATTAGTTCCATTGGAAACTGTGATTGTTTTATCAAATTAATATGCCCAGAATAGACATAAAAATTGTAGAAGAACCTTTAAAAAAAATTATGACATTTTATAATATAAAAAAAATGAAAAATATTCTAAAATCGATGGTATTAATTTTGACATTAGTCTTATTTAATAAAAGTGCATTTTCTTGTGATGCATTAAAAAATGTTAAGTTAGGAGAAGATTTTTCAAAATCTTCAGAAATATTAGATTTTATCGATACCCATCTCCCAGAAAATTATAATGATGGCGAAACTGCAGTTTACGAAGCTAGCACAGCTGATTACTGCCCTGACATGGGACTTGAAAATACGACATTAAAAGTTTTTATCTATGATTCAAAAATAGCAGGTATGAGATTAGAAACATGGGATCTTGCACTCCAAAAAAATGAAATCTATAACTTTGTGAAAAACTATTATGGGAATATAGGCGAAAAGGCAAAAGAAAAAAATTGGACAGGTTTTGAGAATTTAAGTAGTGGTGGTTACAAATTATATTATGCAAAAATGTTAGACAACGATGGAATTATTGGTGGAGTTGTAGAAACTTTTGATATTTCAACTGAGGAATTAATGAATTATACTATATCTGAAGATATAGTTGAAGTTGGTGAATAATTTATGATGAAAATTTTTAAATATTTTTTATTTGCTGTTCTTTTTTTGAATTTATATTCAGAAACCCAAGTTCATGCCAAACCTGTACCACCAGGATCAGGAGAAGGCGATGTTCCCGCAAATATTTTATTTTTAATAGATAGTTCAGCAAGTATGAGCAGAAGAATCAGTAATCGTGATGCAGTTTTTGGTGTTACAGGCGTAGGTTACGATACTAATAATGATATTATTGCAGGACAAACGAGACACCTTGGAGTGGTAAAATTTGATGATGATGGAAAAAGAAATAGAGAGTTTGGTAATAACGCAGCAAGATGGACAGGGCAATGGAACGACACTTGTGAAGCAGGACTTAGCTTTAATCAAGGAGGTGGCACTGGATATGCTTCAACTCAAAGAGATACGAGAACAAGAACAGGATCAAAGGTTAGAGTGGTTGCAAATATGTCGACTGAAGACGGAACAATTGACAATGAGGATATAGTTTTTTTTACATCTACTTTACGACCTCTTCGAGGGGATATAATTGGAATGTCAGAAGATGGGACTGACTGTAGATTTTATTTAGACCCAAGCGGTATGAAAGTACAGGCTATGGATGTAGCTACAATAGGTGGTGAAGTTTTTTTATTTGCTGTTGGTAAATGGGGAAGAAATTCTGCTTTTGTTTCTTATAATTTAACAAAAGGAATAATGGGTCCAGTTCATAATTTAGGAAGAAATGGTAATTCGAGCTCGCCTAGATATAATTTTAGACACACTTGGAGAATTGCAGTAAATAGTGATGCATCAATTCTGTATGCAGCCAGATATCATTTGTTTGGATTTGACTTAACTAAAGTAGGAGATGTTTATGAAATTACAGGTGGTGGAAATGCTATTTGCTCAAGATGCTATACAGCTACTAACTCAGGAAATCTAGATACTCAGTTAGTGCCTGTTTCAGGTATCGATGTATCTCCTGAAGATGACAATATTCTATATATTACCTCAAACTACAGACATGTTGTCCAAAAATTAAGTTTAGATGGAACTCAAAGGGGATATACAGTTGTTGCAAGAGCTGGAACCGGTTCTCGTGAATTCGGTATGAACACTGAAGATACAGGAGAGCTTGAAGCAAGCAAAGTCAGATTTAACTACCCAAATTCGATACATGTTACAGCTGATAGAATTTTAGTCGGATCTAGTTCAGGAACGATTGACGAATTTAATGAAAATCTTTTTACTGCAGCAAGCAAAGACACTGCATGGCTTCAACAAATGGGTGGAGGAGCAGTCTCAAGATGGACTGGAGTAAAACAAGCAATGGCTACCCTTGTAAGTGATACCACTTTAACAAGCGGTGCTCATTTTGGATATGGTCACTGGAATGCAGGTGAAACTGGAGGACATAAAAAAAGAGGAAGAGGTGGAAGATTTTGTCATTTCAATAATTCATGTAATTATTATGGAGGATGGACCGGAACTCAAACAGATGGTCGTTCTACACTATGTAATAGAGACTCATGTTTAAATGTTGGTGTTAGCTCTGAAGGATACACTAGGATCCTCGACCATTTATTACCCCAAAGACTTGCATGGGGAACAGATTCTAGGGCATTTGCTCAAATAGCACGAAAATATTTTGTGAATGACTTTGAAGGTTATGATTCCACATCTGATTGCCAGCTAAATTATGTAATTGTTATTGGCGATGGAATGTTTATGAACAATGATGCTGCAGCGGAAGATATTGCTACATTAAGAGGTTTAGAAAACCCAGTTAAAACATTATTTGTGGCGTACGGTGGAGGCATCAATCCAACAGGAATGGATAGATTTAGACAACTGGCTGTTGCAGGATCCTGCCCAGGTGGAGATTCAACACATCCAGATTGTGAACCAGTTATAGAAGCAGCAACACCTGTACAATTAAAAACTCAACTAACAAGTAAAATTAGACAAATTCTTGCTGAAAAATTATCATTTACAGCACCATCAATTACCGCAACAGTTCAAGAAGGTGGATCATTATATCAAGCTCAATTTGGTTATGAACAATATGGTGAATGGCATGGAACAATTTTAAGAAAAAAACTTAATGCGAACGGTTCAGTAGAGCATAATACTAAATCTGGAAATGCACATGGAAATTGGGACGCTGCAAGAGAAGTGAGAATACAGGCATCGGCAGCAGGAGCAGCTGACACAAGAAAAATTTGGAGTGCAATACCTGATGCAAGTTATATCGGAAATTGGGATAATTTTAATGTTGAAAACTCAGATGCTATAATCGAGATGTTTGGGCTTTTAGGATACACTGTTTTAGATTACCACAACGCAACTTCACATTGTTCAACACAAGCAGGCGGACACGTTGGAGAAGCTGGACATGAAGACGATGCCAAAGGTTTAATTAACTTCATGAAGGGAACTGATTATTTTGACTATAATGGTGATTGTAATGTTACTCAAAAAAGACAACATGTTTTAGGAGATATATACCATTCTCAGTTGGTAGAAATAGGGCCTCCCGATGCAAGCACAGATTTTTTTGGTTCTAACGAAGAAGCATATTTTAGATCTGCAAATAATTATCAAAGTTTTAGAAAGAATAACATGGGGAGAAGAAAAGTAATTTACGCTGGTTCAAACTCTGGAATGTTACATGCAATAAATGCTGAAGATGGTAAAGAAGAATGGGCTTTCGTACCACCATTTATAGCTGCTATTATGCCATCAATTATAAATCCAGACCTAGAAGGATCGGTTGATGTCACTTTTGATAAAGATGGTAATAGAATTGCTAAAGGAGGAACAAATGCAATTTTTGGTGTTGATGGATCACCAATAGTTCACGATGTGTATATGGCAGGTTATGATACAGCTGGAAATTTAGAGACTACAAAATCATGGCGTACCATTTTAATGATACCTTACGGAAGAGGTGGTGCTGGATTTTCAGTGTTAGATGTAACTAATCCAATATTAGTAGAAGGAAAAGGTCCAATACACATGTATTCAATTTTCAATGACGCAATAAACAATAAGGTTTTAGTTGCTGATAACGAAGGAGTTATAACAGAGCACCCTTACACGTCAGGATCTGCAAGCATTGTAGATTCACTAGAAGGTCAACAGGCAACAAAAAATTATAATGATGCTCGAGATTTAGATACTGAGTCTTGTGGTCAAGAGGGTGAAGCAGCTTGTACTAATCAAGATAATATTGCTTTTTGTCAAACCAATACTGCTGCAGGAGGTTCTTTTCATGTGACTGGAACAGCTTCATGTTACCAAGGGACAACATTTACTTTTGAAGGAATAACCCCGCATGCACCTGATGGTGTAAATGTTCCTAAAAGTAATTTAAAAGTTACAGAAAGAGTAGACGGCACATTAAAAGTTATAGATTTCGATAATGCAAAATATGTTGCTGGTCAGTTAGTTGTTACCTTTGGTGCAGACAAATTTTTTGCTGCCTCTGGTAGTGTATTAGAAACTACTACAACTACTACCACTGATGATAAAGGTAATGAAGTAACAACTACTGTAGAAACAGAAATACCAACTAATGGTTTCAACGTTGCTACTTCTTGTACTTCTGCTGGGGATATTGACCCTAAATACAACTATAGCCAATTAGGCGAAACGTGGTCAACACCAAGAATAGTTAGAATTCCTTCTGAGAAAAAGGGCGAAAGAAGCAATTATAAAAAAGATACTTATGTAGCTGTTATGGGCGCTGGAATGGGTAGTACAAATTTATGTGCTGGTTCTGCAGTTTATCTTGTTAATTTGGAAGATATGGATGACCCAGGATCAATTTATGGTTGGGAGACTAATGGAGGTCCAATCACTATAGTTGACACTGATCCAAGTGGAATACTTACAAATGAAGGACTTATGTTAACTCCAAATGGAAGTGATATAGGTAATTCATTACCTTCATCTGCAGTTGTAATCACTCCCGATACTGCATTCAACATTCCTTGGAGAGGAGCAATGGTATACTTCAATGACCTTGAAGGTAAAATTACAAAAATTAATTTAACTAGTTCAACTGATAATAGCGCAGATTTATTTGATCAAACAACATTATTTAGATTAAATGCCGATACTGAAAATAGAAGATATAGTTATTTTTCAATGGATGCTGGAATTGGAGTAACTACACGTGAATTTTGGTTATTTGGTGGAACAGGAAATTTTGGAAACATAGGTGGCGGATCGAAAAATATGGATAACATATTATATGGAGTAAAAGATCCTTATTATCCGTTCTTTAAACATCTTAACGCAGTACATATCCCACCTGAAACGGATAGTACTTTTATAAAAACAGCACACGAAGGTGCCAATGCTGCCAAAGATATTGATGATGGCGTGGTATGTGTTAATACAACTGGCAAAGTTACTTGCCAAGATGGACCTGCCCCTGGTGATTTAGCATGGGTAATACATCTCGATACAGTAGATGGTTTGGCTCCAAATAACCCATCAACACTAAATACTCATAGAAAACTTTCTGCAGCACCAACTTTGTTTAAGGGGCAAGTGTATTTTCCAATTTACGAACCACCGCCAGGTAGTAACCCATGTACTATTGGAATGGCATACATATGTGTAGCTGATGATGAATGTGGATCTAACAATTCTCATCTTTTAACTAGAGGTGGTGTAGCTAACGGCAAGGAATGTAAAAAAGTAAGAGAAGGTATTTTATCAGAATTAGTAATTTTTGGTGATACACTTTTTGCTAACGTTGCTGGACCTAAAGAAGATGAAGATACGTTGTATAAAGTTTTAGCAGCAGCAGGAGAAGTTCAATCAAGTAGAGGAAGCTGGAGAGAAAGCGGTTTCTAGTTAAAATTTTAAGAAAATGAACAAAAACTTTTTCTTAATAATTAAATTATTTTTTTTTTTAGTATTTTTCACTAATTCATACGCAGAAACTATTTCTGAAACTGAGACAAGAACTAGCAGTACTAATGTTACCGAAGACTTTACTATTAACTCAGGTGTCACTCTTTTCTTTCTTAATCATCAAAAAGGTTTAAGAGTTAAGTCTGGTGACATTACAATCACAAATAGAGGGACTTTACATAGTTACGAAGATGATGAGACTGCCACAAACCAAACAATAACAGGAACCGGTACAGATGGAGCTTATGATATAAAAATATATAACTATGGAACCATCTATAATGAAGGCTTTTCTGCTATATTTGTTCCTAACAATGACCAAGACAATGATGGAGATGGTATTGGTCCTTATATTTACAACGAAGGCACTATTAAGACGTCTAATAAATGGACTATAAGATTTCATGCTTCTGATAAAACTAAAATTGACAACTATGGAGATATAGTTGCTGACACTACTCAAGAAGCAATACTAATGTATGAAGACAATGATAGTATAATAAATAACTATCCTGGAGGATTAATTTCTTCAGCTGGTTCTGGAGCAATAGCAACAAAAACTTCTGATGCACAAGCTAGTAATCGCAGCACAATAAATAACTGGGGAACTATTCAGGCCGAATGGGATTCAGTTGAATTAGGTCAAAATTCTACTTTAAATAACTATGGAAAAATAATCGTTGATAACACAAGTTATAGTATTAGAGCATCTATACAATTACAAAACGATAACAACACAGTGAATTTATTCGATGGTACCGTTCTAGTAGGTATAATTGATGCTGACACTAACAGTGCTACAGGCAGTACACTTAATTTAGATCTTTGCTCTTCATATTATTTTAAAGTAACAGGAACGTGGAGTGTAAATAATAAATCTAATTGTGGAGAGCTAGCCTATAGCGAAGACTTTGTAGAATCAGTGTCACCATTGTATCAGTCAGTTTCTGATGAAATAGGAGCTTTAAGAACAGATATAATCAACGATGTTTATGATTTTGCAAAAATTAAAATGGAAAATAATGAAAGTTTTGCTTTACCATTAAAATCATATTCAAAAAGAGAAAGAGGAAAATCTATTAATAAGTTTGCTAGCAATATAAATGGATTTGCTTTTGGTTATCCAAGTGAGAACGATAAAATTAAAGGTCATTTAGTTTTTAATTTTTTAGATAATAGTATTGATTTACTTAATCAAAATATTGAAGATAAAACATATCAAGCTGGTTTTTTTTTAGAAAATTTAAATATCAAAGCAATTTTTGGTTATCATGACTATAATGGTAATCGTATTCGATTAAATAATCTTGTTGCAGGAGGCAAAGAAATTATTAAAGCTAATCATAAATCAATTTCATCAATTATTGGAACGCAGTTTTCTAAAAAACTAAATAACAACTCATATTTAAAGTATAATTTAGACTCTAGTTTTGAAAATTTTTTTAATTACGAGGAAACATCTGATCACGTAACGTGGAAAAATCGAACTTTAGGACAAGTCATGGGTGATGTTACTTTAGGCTGGTCGACATTGCCAAAAAATAAATTTAAATTTAATCCTGAATTAACTTTTGGATATAGAACTATCATAGACGGAAAAAACCAAAAGTATAATTTTAATGGATACCAAAAGAATTTTGATGGAGGAGTACAGGAAGATTTCAATTCAAAAATTGCATTATTAACTGATTATTCTTTTAAAAAGAATACAAATATACACTTTGATGCCTCTGCAAAAAAAACAAATTCTAAACAAGAAACCTATTCTTTAAATATTGGATTTAAAAGTAAATTTTAATTCATTAAAACTAAAAATAAACCTATATCTTCAAAAGGTTTAAAAATTTTAAAATAAAAATATATAATCCAACTAAACATGGTTAGCATTGTAAAAAAAATTAAAGCCAAACCAACTAATGTATCTTGGTTTACTTTTTTTCGCCATTTAGTAGGAAAAAAATTTAATGAGTATGCATAAACAATTATAAATACATTTAATGCTGATACAATAATATTAAAGAATAAAAATTTATCCATATAGGAACATATGTTTTATTTGATTTGCAAAAGATACATAAATTATGCATCCTATAATTATGTAAGGTCCAAAAGGAATCTGTGTTGTCATGTTTTTATTTTTTTTAATTAAAGATGGAATTGCAAAAAATAAAGCTACAAAAGATGAAATAAAAATTGTAAATGGAATGCTCGTCCATCCAAACCAAAATCCAACTACAGCCATTAATTTTGCATCACCAAGGCCCATTCCATCTTTGTTTCTAACTTTCTTGTAGAATAAAATGATCAACCAAATTATTAGATAACCAAAAACTCCACCAATTAAAGAATTAATATAATTTGGAAATATTGTTTGATTTAAGTTTGGTTCAAAAGATTTTATAAAACCGATTAACATTAATGGAAAAGTTAATTCATTTGGAATTATAAAATGTTTTAAATCAATAAAAAAAATAATTATAAAAAATATACTTAAAATTATTAGTAACAATGTTGTGATGGATATTCCATATAAATGATAGACAATTATAAAACTAATTGCTGAAACAAACTCAACCAAAAAATATTGTGAACTAATTTTATTACCACATCTTCTGCATTTTCCTTTAAGAAATATAAATGATAAAAATGGAATGTTATCATACCATTTTATTTGTTCTTTACACGAAGTGCAAAAAGATCTTCCTTTAACAACGCTTTGGTCGTTAGGAAGTCGGTAGATACAAACGTTACTGAAGCTACCCCAAATACATCCCAATACAAATGCAGCAAAATAAAACACAATTTTATATTTTGAATTGAGTAGCTACTTGCAATATCCCATCAATACAATACTGTATAAAAACTAGTGCATCTTGAAGATGCAAATAAAAATTAGGTGAATATATTATAACTTCCATTATTGTTAAAATTATCAAAATAGATGTAAAATGTACAATATAAAAGATGTTTTTTAAATCCAAAAAGCCCGAAGTAATAAAAGAAGACTCTAGAATTCAGGATTTGCAGATCATTACTCAAATGAATCAAGAGTTTGCCACATCTCTTGATTTAAATGAAACACTTCAAAATTCTTTAGAAGTTATAATTAAAAGAATCAATGCTCAAGCTGCCAATATTTTTTTAATTGAAGATAAAAAACAGGTCTTTCAATGCATTGCATCAAAACACCAAGCTTATTTAGAGGAGTATGAAATTCCTTTAACACAAGGAGTGATGGGCAAAGCTATTTTACAAAAAAAATGTATTAGAGTCGGAGATGTAAGAAAAGATGTAAGAGAGATCGCAGAATTTTATTTTGATCTAGATAACAAAACAAACTTTACAACATACTCAGTTTTATGTGCACCTCTTATTGCAGCAAATGAATGCATTGGAGTAATTCATTGTTTAAATAAAAAGACAACAAATAAACTTTTTGAAGAAAGCGACAGAAAACTTTTAGAAACTCTTGCAACACCAGCAGCTCTTGCTATCAGAAATGCCAAAATGGCCAAAGAACTCGTTGATAAAAATAGAATGCAAAAAGAAATAGAAATAGTCGGAGAGATTCAAAAAACTTTACTATCAAAAAATAAAGAAGATCCATTTCCTATAGCTGGTATAAATATTCCAGCAAAAGTAGTTTCTGGAGATTTTTATAATTTTTCTGATTTAGGAGATGGTAAATATGGATTTGGAGTTGCTGATGTGTCAGGAAAAGGTATTAAGTCGTCACTTTTAATGTCAAAGGCTTCAAGCCTTTATAGATGTTTAAGTAAAACAATGTTTTCAGCATCAGACTTATTAAATTTATTAAATAAAGAAATTTGCGAAACAGCAGCAAGAGGGATGTTTGTAACTATGTTGATTGGAATATACGATAGTAATAAAAAGGAATTACTTATTTCGAATGCTGGTCACGAACCTCCTTTAATTTATTCAAAGGATGGAAAATTTTCTAATCATACAGAGGCAGGCCCACCATTGGGCATCATGCCAAAGATTACTTATAAAGAAAGTTCAATATCCTTTGCAGAAAGCTCGATGTATATTTTTACTGATGGCGTTACTGAAATTAAAGATCCGAACGGCGAAATGTTAGGCTCAGAAGGTTTTCAAAATTATATTAAAAAATATCAATCAACACCAAACAGCAAAAGATTAAAAGTTATTATTGAAGATATTGTTAAGTCCGGGAAGATTCAAAAAGATGACTTAACAATAGTAGCTATAGATGCAAAATAAAATTATTTTTTAGAAAAAAAGTAAACATCAATTAAATCTTCAAAATGAACTCTTCTTTTTTCATGAAACATTGGAGGCGTGTCAGAAAATAAAACAAGTAAATCATTTTCAGGCATATTGGATAGAAATTTAGAAATACTTTCATTGAAAAACATTTGATTATTATAAAGAATACAAAATTGTTCACTTAAATTTAAAGGAAAGTTTTCTTTACAATCAATGTAAGAATTTTTATAAAAAGGTTCTAAAGGTATATGATTGTTAACTGTTAAAAAAATTACAAAATTATTTTTTTCTCTTGAGATTAGTTTATCCATGTTATTTAAAATTTCATAATCACATATACCGCTATATTTTTGATCACAGTTTTTGAAGTTAAAAGCGTCCAAATCTCTTTTGAAATAAGTTTTATCAAAAAAACTTTTATATCTTTTTCTATTAAAAAAATATTCGTCATAACTGTGAATATAAACAAAATTTTTATCTTTCATTAAGTTAATCCAACAATTATTTTCATTTATAAAAGTTTTTAATTCATTTGTAATAAATTTTTCATAATCAACTCTTTTATTGCAAAAAAATTCCATTTCAGAACCTTGTGTAGTTAATTTTCTGTTCCATTTTTTTTTAAAATTTTGAATAATAACATCGTCATTATTAAATTTAATTTTTTGCATTAAATTATTTCTTAATATTTTGTCTCTAAAATTAGGATAGGACTCATTAATTATAACAAAAATATTGTTGTATTTTTTTTTCTGAATGATTTCACCAAAGTTAGTAAAGTTTACAAAATTTTTATTTTTATCAATTTTTGAAAGACTTCTGGTTCCTGAAGGATTTGTATCTTGATAATAAAATGAATATTTTAATACATTAAACCAATTATCATTTCTAAAAAAATTATTTTTTACATATTCTGAGTGGTACTTAGTATCCCAAAAAACTAAATCATTAGAAGTCCACTTATTCGTTAATCCTTTATATCTTTCAACAAGCTTATGGTGCGTAAAGTTTGGATTAAAATTAGTTAAAACAAAAATACCAAATATTGCGGTAATTAAAATAATTTTTTTAGAATTAAAATAATTTTT
>CACAHI010000008.1 GCA_902532225.1 uncultured Pelagibacteraceae bacterium | reverse complement strand
TTAGAAGTAGCAGCAAACGCTTCTTTAGCTAAATCTTTAAGCTACAGAATCTATGAAAATGGAAAAGCACTTGCTGAGTTAACAACTAAGCATGGAGTTATATTAGAAGATACTCCTTCTGATTATTTCACAGAATATATGGCAGCTGCAAAAGCAACTTTAAATAAAAATGCAAAAGACAATGCATTCTTTAATGAAGTTTATACTTCTATGAAGAATTTTGCAGATATCGCTGTTCCTTTCTGGAGTGGTGCTCAGATGTCAAATGCGAAGCTAGGAATGGCTCACGCAGCAACATTGAAAACTATAATCAATTTATAATAAAGCGGACTTATATAAAGTCCGCTTTATTTTTTTAGGGACTTTATGGCAGACGAACCAGGTAAATTAGATATTTCAGATGAAATGATTGCCGAGAGAAGAGGCGGCTCAGGCAAAATGCCAGATGATATGCCTAAATGGATGGCAAAATCTATTACTTCAATAGATAAATTTAGCAAGATAACAGGCAATATAGTTTGTTGGATTTTAATGCCATTAATTTTAGCAATGACTTACGAAGTCTTTGCAAGAAAATTATTTTTAGCTCCTACAATATGGGCTTATGATATTAGTAGATTTTTATATGGCGCCTTATTTATGTTGGGTGCCGGTTACGCATTATCAAAAGGAGTTCATATAAGAGCAGATTTCTTATACAGAAATTTTAAAGTAAGACAATGCACAACCCTAAGGTTGACTGGTGCTTTCACACAGAAAAAGATGAAACCATGAATAATAGATCAATAAGATATCCTAGAGGAAAAACTTTAGGGGGAAGCTCCTCAATTAATGGTCTTCTTTGGATAAGAGGTCAAAGTAATGATTATGATAATTGGCGACAACAAGGAAATAACGGTTGGGGCTGGGACGATGTTCTTCCTTACTTTATAAAATCTGAAAATAACGAGTTAGGAAAAAATGAATTCCATAACGATAGTGGACCAATAATGGTTGCTAACAAAAAAATTAAATTAAAGATGCTTGAAGAATTTATAAATGCTGCTGAGGAAAACGGTATACCAAAAATTAATGACTTTAATACTGGTGATAATTTTGGTGTTGGTTATTTTCAGTTCACAACTAGCCATAGTCATAGAGGATTAAAACTAAGATGTAGTGCAGCAAAAGGATATTTAAATCCCATAAAAAAAAGACCAAATTTAAAAATAATCACTAATGCCCATGTTCAAAAAATTAATTTTGATGGAAAGAAAGCTGTAGGTATAAATTATTATATCCAAGATAAATTAGTTGAAGTAAAAACAAATAAAGAAATAATTTTATCAGCTGGATCAATTGGATCTCCTCATATATTACAAGTATCAGGCATTGGAGATAGTGAAAAACTTAAGAAACATGGAATAAATATTGTAAATCAATTAAAGGGTGTTGGAAAAAATTTACAAGACCATTTGATGTTCAGGCCAGTTTACAAAGTTAAAAACCTTAAATCCTTAAATAAAAAAATTAATAGTATTTTTGGAAATTTTTTGATTGGTTTAGAATATATTTTTAATCAAAGTGGGCCTATGACTATGGGTGCGAGCCAAGTCTGCGGTTTCGCAAAAAGCGATAGCTCTAGAGAAACACCAAATTTACAATTTCATGTACAGCCAATAAGTACAGATATTTTAGGTGCAACCAAACTACATGATTTTGACGGTATAACTCCTACTGTTGCGAATATTAGACCAACAAGTAGAGGAGAGATAAACATAATTAGCAGTAATATAAAAGATTATCCGAAGATAAAAATGAACTATCTTTCTACAGACGATGATAGATATGTTGCTGCTCAAGGACTTAAACTTATAAGAAAAATAATGTTAGACACAAATACTTTTAAAAAATATGAACCAGAAGAATATAGACCAGGTTTGCATATTCAAAATGATGATGATTTGGTCAAAGCAGGTAGTGATTATACTCAAACTATATTTCATCCTGTTGGAACCTGTAAAATGGGACAAGATGAAAATTCGGTGGTTAATGAAAGACTAAATATTCATGGTATAAAAAATCTAAGAGTTGTAGATGCTTCTATAATGCCAAATATCACTTCTGGAAATACTAATGCACCAACTATAATGATTGCAGAAAAAGCATCAGACATGATATTAGAAGATAGTAAGTCATGAATGAACAGATAATTATTTTTGCACAAATAGTATTTATTGATTTAGTTTTAGCAGGCGACAACGCAATTATCATAGGTATGGTTGCATCACAATTTCCAGCTGATCAAAGAAAAAAAATAATTTTTTGGGGCATTGGTGGGGCGGTAATTTTAAGAATAATTCTTACATTATTAACAGCTTATTTACTTCAGATTACAGGTTTGAGATTAATTGGTGGTTTGGCATTACTTTATATCTGTTACAAACTTTATGTAGATGTAATCAAAAAAACATCAACCAATGATGAAAATATTAAAGTTGATAATTCAAATTTTTGGAAAGCGATTTGGACAGTTTTGATAGCAGACTTTACAATGAGTCTTGATAACGTGCTAGGAGTTGCGGGTGCTGCAAAAGATCATTATTGGCTTCTAGTTTTTGGTCTAGTTTTATCTATAGCTTTGATGGCAACTGCAGCGACTTTGATATCTGGATGGATTAAAAAATATACTTGGATAGGTTGGATTGGGTTATTTGCAATACTAGTAGTGGCAATTGAATTGATCTATACTGATTTAAAGTTATTCTTATAAAAATGTACTTAAAAAAATACAATCTAAAAAACAAATACGCGCTAGTAACTGGAGCAGGCAAAGGTTTGGGGAAAGCGTGTGCTATAGCTCTAGCAGAGTCAGGATGTAATTTAATTATTATTAGTAGAACAAAAAAAGATTTAGATTCAGTTTCAAAAATTATAAAAAAATTCAAAGTAAAATGTAAATCATACCCTTGCGATATAACTAATTA
This sequence comes from uncultured Pelagibacteraceae bacterium, assembly GCA_902532225.1. Classification (GTDB taxonomy): domain Bacteria; phylum Pseudomonadota; class Alphaproteobacteria; order Pelagibacterales; family Pelagibacteraceae; genus Pelagibacter. Next base: position 30,785 of record CACAHI010000008.1, on the reverse strand, counting down.
TAACCAAATAAAATCAATAGTTAATCAACAACAACGAATTGATATTTTAGTAAATAATGCTGGAAACAATATTCCCGAACATTTTACAGAGGTTAAAACTAAAAATATGGAATACTTAGTAAAAATAAATACCATCGCAGCTTTTAATGTAGCTCAATTGTGTGCATTAAAAATGATAAAACTTAAAAATAGAAAAAAAATTGGTGCATCAATTATTAATATGTCTTCGCAAATGGGTCATGTGGGAGGACCAATAAGAAGTGTTTACAATATGAACAAATGGGGTTTAGAAGGATTAACAAAAGGTATGGCTGTAGATTTAGCTAAATACAACATAAGAGTTAATACAGTTGCTCCTACTTTTGTGGTAACACCAATGACTAAAAAATTCTTAAAAAACCAAAAATTTAGAAAAGAAACTTTAAATAACATTCCTTTAGGAAGGTTTGCAGAAATGTCAGAAATAGCATCTACGGTTGTTTTTTTAGCATCTGACGCTGCTTCAATGATTCATGGAACTTCTATATTAGTAGACGGCGGATGGACTGCAAAATAATTAAGTTTTTTTTATTATTTTTTTTTATTTATTTTAAATCTTATGCCGTAGAATTTAATGGTAAATTTATTCAAGGACATTACATAATAGGTAAAGCTGATCCAAATTCTACAGTTTTGATAGATAAAAAAAAAATCAAAGTTTCTAAAGATGGATATTTTGCATTTGGATTAGATAGAGAGAGAAAATATGACGTTGTAATCCAAATTGAAAAAGATGGAAATATAAACAAAATTATTAAAAAAGTTCAAAAAAGAAAATATAATATTCAAAGAATTGATGGACTGGAGGAAAAAAAAGTTACTCCACCAGAAGAAGTCTATGCGAGAATTAAAAAAGAAAATAAACTTATAGCTATAGCAAGAGAAATAAATTCTGATTTAGATTTTTTTAAGGATAAATTTATTTTACCATTAGAAAATGCAATAATCACTGGCGTCTATGGAAGTCAAAGAATACTAAATGGTAAACCGCGTTGGCCACATTATGGAATTGATTTTGCAGGGGACCTTGGAACGCCTATTAAAGCAATGGCTGATGGTATTGTTACCTTAGCTGAAAATGATTTATATTTTACTGGTGCAACTTTAATTTTTGATCATGGTCATGGAATTTCAACTTTATATATGCATTTGGATGAAATCTTTGTTGAAAAAAATGATATTGTTAAACAAGGTGATATCATTGGAACAGTTGGATCAAGTGGTAGATCTACAGGTCCTCATTTAGACGTAAGATTAAACTGGTTTGGAACTAGATTAGATCCTGCAACTGTATTGGATATAAATTAATGGGTCTTCATTTTTCAAAAGAAGAATTTACATCAAGAAAATCAAAAGTTTTGAAATCAATGAAAGAGCAAAAAATAGATGCTCTACTAATGTTTAGACAGGAATCTATGTATTGGTTAACTGGTTATGACACGTTTGGTTATGTTTTTTTTCAAACTCTAGTTTTAGATCAAAAAGGAAATATTGTTTTATTGACGAGAGCTCCAGATTTAAGACAAGCACAAAATACTTCTAATATTGAAAATATAAAAATTTGGGTAGATAAAGAAAGATCAAATCCAACAGATGATCTTAAAATTATTTTAAATGAATTAAATCTCAAAGGTAAGAAATTAGGTATTGAGTATGAAGCGTACGGTTTGACTGGTAGAAATGCTTTGAGACTAAATAAATCTTTAGAAGATTATTGTACAATTGAGGATAAATCAGACCTAATTACAAAGTTAAGAGTTGTCAAGTCAGAAGAAGAAATTACTTATGTTAGAAAAGCTGCTGCGCTAGCAGATAAAGCGTTGGATGAAGTTTGGAAACATACTAAAGCTGGTGTTAGCGAATCTAAAATATTAGCTGAAATGAATAGAGTAATATTTGAAGGAGGTGGAGATTATCCGGCAAATGAATTTATAATTGGCTCGGGGAAGAATGCTCTTCTCTGCCGTTATCAAGCAGAAAAACAAATTTTAAAAAATCCAGATCAATTAACTATTGAATGGGCCGGTACTTATAGACATTATCACTCTGCAATGTTTAGAACGATACCAATTGGTAATGCTAATCCTAAACATTATAAAATGCATGAAGCTTGCGTTGAAGCTTTAAAGAATTGTGAAATTAAATTAAAACCAGGAAATAAAATTGGGGAAGTATTTGATATTCATGCAAAAACATTTGATGATCTTGGTTATAGTAATGCAAGAATGAATGCTTGCGGTTATTCTTTAGGAACTACCTTTTCTCCAAATTGGATGGACTGGCCAATGCTTTATACAGGTAATCCATATATAATAGAACCTGGTAACGTATTTTTCATGCATATGATTCTTATGGATTCTAAAAATGAATTAGCGATGAATTTAGGTGAAACTTATCTTGTAACTGAAAACGGCAATCAAAGATTAGGAAAACAAAAACTTGATTTAGTTGTGTTATAAATTTTTAAATAATTTTTTTAACCCATCAGAAGATGCTTCGCAAACTCCTTTTTCCGTTATCAAGGCAGTAACATATTTGGCTGGAGTAACATCAAAAGCTAAATTCATTGCTTTGCTTTTTTTGGATAAACTTTAACTTTCTTAACATTTCCATCTTTATCTAATCCTTCCATATGAGAAAGTTCCTCTGAATTTCTTTCTTCAATAGGAATATCTTTATAATCTTTAATGTCCCAATCTATTGTTGAGCTTGGTAAAGCAACGTAAAAAGGTACATTATTATCCTTTGCAGCAAGCGCTTTAAGATAAGTTCCTATTTTATTACAGACATCTCCTGTTGCTAAAGTTCTGTCAGTTCCAACTATACACATATCTACTTCACCTCTTTGCATTAGTATTCCACCAGTATTATCTGCAATTATAGTATTTGGTATCTCTTCTTCATTTAATTCATATGAAGTTAAGTTAGCTCCTTGGTTTCTTGGTCTTGTTTCATCTACCCAAACATGAACTGGAATATCTTTTTTATGTGCATGATAAATAGGTGAAGTTGCTGTTCCCCAATTAATAGTTGCTAGCCAACCTGCATTGCAATGGGTAAGAATATTTACAGTATCTTTTTTTGTATTATAAATTTCTTCTATTATTCTTAGTCCATTTAATCCTATATTTTCACAAAATTTAACATCCTCTTCACAAATTTCTTTTGCCTCATTCAGAGCTATTTCTAAAATTTTATCACTATTAACACCTGATAATTTATTCATCATTCTATCAACAGCCCACTTTAAATTAATTGCAGTTGGTCTTGATTTAATTAATTCCTCAGCTGACTTTTTTAAAAAAGATTGATCATTATTTTCGATAATTGCTAAAACCAATCCATAAGCAGCAGTAGCACCAATTAAAGGAGCTCCTCTTACTTCCATTACTTTGATAGCATTAATTGCATCTTTGGCTGTTCTCAAATCTTTAATAATAAATTTATGTGGAAGTTTTGTTTGGTCTATTATTTTTACAATATTATTTTCAAACCAAATTGTGCGATATTCTTTACCTTCTATTTTCATTATTTGCTAAGAAACCTTCCAGCAACTGTTTTAAGTTTATCAATAGTTTTTTGTGTTCTTTTTTCAGGAGCTGTAATAATTGCTACATCTAAACAATTGTTTGTTGGGTCTTTTGGATCAATATGTTTTTCAAAATTATCTATAAGGTTTTTAATCATATTTTTTGCTTTTGCTGCATTTCCTAAAAGAACTTTTATAACTTGCTGCACATCTACATTCTCATGGTCTGGATGCCAACAATCATAATCTGTTACCATTGAAACTGATGCGTATCTAATTTCTGCTTCTCTTGCTAATTTAGCTTCAGGCATATTTGTCATTCCAATTACATCGGCTTTCCATGATCTATATAAATTTGATTCTGCTAATGTTGAAAACTGAGGTCCTTCCATAACGACGTATGTTCCATTTCTCTGGTATTCTATTTTTTCTTTTTTAATAGCTTCTTCACATGCATTCATTAATCCATTAGATGTGGGATGGGCCATAGAAACATGAGCGACTATTTCGTCATCAAAAAAAGTTTTATTTCGTGCAAAAGTTCTATCTATAAATTGATCAACAATAACGAATTTTCCTGGTGGTAAAGCTTCTTTTAAAGATCCTACAGCTGAAACAGAAACAATGTCTGTAACACCTAATTGTTTAAGAGCATCTATATTTGCTCTAAAATTAATATTTGAGGGATTGACAAAGTGTCCACGTCCGTGTCTAGGAAGAAAATAAACTTCTTTATTATTATAAGTTGTTTTTAAAATTTTATCAGAAGGATTACCCCAGGGTGTATTAATTTCTAGTAATTCCCTATCTTTAAATTCTTCCACATCATATAAACCGCTGCCACCAATAATTGCTAATTTATTTGTCATATTATTTAAAATGATCTATTTATTTATAACTTAAAATTTTATGGATTTAAAAGAATATATTAGATCAATACCTGACTATCCTAAAAAGGGAATTTTATTTAGAGATATAACAACACTAATAAAAAATGAAAAAGCATTTATAAATACAATTGATCAGATAATTGAAAAGTCAAAAAATTTTAAAATAGATAAAATAGCTGCCATAGAATCAAGAGGATTTGTATTTGCATCAGCAGTTTCTTATTTGTTAAAAAAACCCTTTGTACTACTTAGAAAAAAAAACAAACTACCAGCAGACACATACTCGGTAGATTTTCAATTAGAATATGGAAAAGCTACAATAGAAATGCATAAAGACTCTGTAGAAAAAGATGATTCTGTTTTGGTTATTGACGATTTAATTGCGACGGGAGGTACAGCTGAGGCTGCGGCAAAACTAATTGGGATGGCTGGGGCTAAAGTATCTGGATTTATATTCGTAATAAATCTTTTTGATTTAGGTGGTGCAGATAAATTAATTAAAGATGGTTACAAAATAGTAAATCTAATTGAATTTCCTGGACATTAATCATCAATATTTACTCTATATTTTGATTTTTTTAAAAAAATAGAATTTATCAATCCTAAAAATCTATAAGTATAAATAATTCTTTGTTTATTGTTAAAAGTAACTGAATAAAAAATAATTCTTAATACTGATCTCAAAAGTCTAGATAGAGATTTAATTAAAGAATATAAATAACCATAATTTTTTTTATTATAATAAAAAAAAGACCACATGTAATGCCAATTTCTTAATTTATGGGAGTGTATTTCAAAATTTTCATCAACATTGAAAGAACTTTTCCAACCCATATGATCAATTTTTAAATCCGGGCACATATATACTTTTTCATTTCTTTTTTTCAAAGTCATGCACAAATCAAATTCTTCAAAAAATAAAAAAAAATTTTCATCAAAAAAAATTTTATTACTAAATTTTTTCATATTAAATAAAATAGTGTGTCCAGCTATCCAGTCTACCTCATATAAATTTGATTCTTTATCAAATTGAGCATCCTTTAAGTCTTTTTTATTAAAGAACCCAGCTGGCTTAAAATCCGTTTTATTGCTGTAAGTAGCACCAATTAAAGTGAAATTAATATTGTCTGATAAATATTTATTTACATTTGAAAAAAAATTATCTTCACAAATAGTATCAGGATTTAAAATTAAAGCGTAATTTGTTTTTACTTTATTTAATCCAAAGTTATTTCCACCACCATAGCCTAAATTTGAACCTGAACAAATCACTTCAATGTTAGAAAAGTTGCTTTGTATTTCTTTTAAATATTTAAAGTGACTAGAATTTTCAACTATTAATATTTTAACCTTTGGATTTATAGATTTTAAACAATTTTTAAGTATATCTAAATTAGTTTTATAAGTAAGGATTACTGCTGTTAATTGATGTAAATAACTATCCATAATTTAGACTTATTTAATTATATACTTCTTTTTTTATTAATGTAAAAAAATTAAATGAAAAAAATTCTTGTTACTGGTGGATTAGGTTTTATTGGTAGTAATTTAATTAAAATATTACTAAAAAAAAAATATTATGTAGTAAATCTAGACAAAATCTCCTACGCATCAAATTTTTATAATACTAAGGAATTTCAAAATAGTAAAAAATATAAATTTATTAAATGTGATATAAATGATCAAAAAAAGATTTTTTCAACTTTAAAAAAATACAAACCAAGTTGTATATTTAATTTAGCTGCAGAAACTCATGTTGATAGATCTATTGATGGACCAAGACCATTTATTAAAAATAATATTAACGGAACTTTTTCAATACTTGAAGCAGTCAGGAAATATTCAAAAATAAATAAATCCCTAAAACTAATTCATATATCTACTGATGAAGTTTATGGTGATGTTTTGAAAGGTAGAAGCAAGGAAACTGATTCTTATAAACCAAGTTCCCCCTATGCTGCATCAAAGGCATCATCCGATCATCTCGTATTATCATACGTAAGAACTTATGGTTTAAATGCTATAGTGACCAACTGTTCAAACAACTACGGTCCGCGACAGCACCCGGAAAAGTTAATCCCAAAACTTATTTATAATATTCTACATAACAATTTTCTGCCGATATATGGAAAAGGTAAAAATTCTAGAGAATGGATATATGTTGATGACCATTGCGAAGCTTTAATTAAAGTTTTTATTAAGGGAAAAACTGGAGAATTTTATAATATTGGATCTAATAAAAATTTAAATAACATTAAGGTTACTAAATCTTTGTTATCAATTGCTAAAAATAGTTTTAAAATTAATACAAAAGCTAAAATTAAATTTGTAAAAGATAGACCTGGTCACGATTTAAGGTATGCGATAAATAGTTCAAAAATTAAAAACAAGTTAAAATGGAAACCTAAAACTAATTTTAAGGAAGGATTATATGAAACATTTTTATGGTATATGAATAATCAAAAATATTATAAAGGTATTTCAAAAAAGAGTATTGTAAAAAGACTGGGAGTTAAAAAATGATTAAAAAAGGAATTATTTTAGCTGGAGGAATGGGAACAAGAATGAGTCCATTAACAAAAGCGGTTAACAAACAGTTACTACCAATATACGATAAACCGCTAATTTATTATCCTCTTTCTTTATTAATGTTGGCTAAAATAAAAAATATATTAATTATTGTTAACAAAGGTCAATTAAGCCAATTTAAAAAAATTTTACCTAATGGAAATAACTTAGGAATTAAAATTACATATAAAGAGCAAGATAAACCTAGAGGTCTACCTGACGCTTTTATTCTTGGAGAAAAATTTATAGAAAAAGATAATGTTGCTCTAATTTTAGGTGACAATTTTTTTTACGGTCAAAATTTAAGAAGCATGCTCCTAAAATGTTCAAAATTAAAAAAAGGTGCAAAAATATTAATTCATCCAGTTTCTAACCCCGAATTATATGGAGTAGCTAAATTAAATAATAAAAAAAGAATTATTGCATTAAAAGAAAAACCAAAAAAATACATTTCTAACTTTGCTGTAACAGGATTATATTTTTTTGATAATAAAGTTGTAAATTATGCAAAAAAATTAAAACCTTCAAAAAGAAATGAGTTGGAAATAATTGATTTATTAAAAAAATATAAAAATTCTAAAAATCTTTATGCAGATTATGTTGGTAGAGGTGGTGCTTGGCTTGACACAGGATCAATAGATGATTTTTATAAAGCCAGTTCTTTTGTGTCTGCAATTGAAAGTAGACAAGGCTTAAAAATAGCATGCCTTGAAGAAATTGCACAAAATAATAAATGGATAGGTAAAAAAGAAATAATAAATTCAATAAAATTTTATGGAAAATGTGAATACTCAAACTATCTAAATAAATTAATAAAATAATGAAAAAAATTAAAACTCCATTCAAAGGATTGTTAGTTTATAAAGGAAAAAGATATAATGATAAAAGAGGTTTTTTACGTGAGGTATTTCAGAAATATATCATTAAAAAGAATCTCGTATTTTCTGTAACTTCAAGTTCAAAAAAAAATGTATTAAGAGGTTTGCATCTTCAAACAAAAAAATCTCAAGATAAATATGTTACAGTTTTAAAAGGCAAAATATTAGATGTAGTTGTTGATCTAAGAAAAAAATCAAAAACTTACGGTAAGCATTTTAAAATAATACTTGATGAAAATAATAGTAAATTTTTATTTATACCAAAAGGATTTGCACATGGTTTTTTAGGCCTCGGCAAAGAAAATATAGTATTATACAGTTGCACGAATTATAGACATGCAAAAAGTGAAAAAGCTGTTTTATGGAATGATAAAGATTTAAAAATAAAATGGGGAATAAAAAAACCAATAATTTCAAAAAAAGATAGATCTGCACAAAAATTTAAAGATATTAAATTTTAAAACTTAATGAAAAATAATAAAATAATTTTTACTGGAGGAAGTGGGAGATTCGGTAGTGTTTTAAAAAAAAATAAAACTAAATATAAAGTTTTTTTTCCAACAAAAAAACAATTAGACATAACAAATTATAAAAAATCTTTTAACTATATAAAAAAAATAAAACCAAAATTTCTTATTCATGCAGCCGCATTATCAAGACCAATGAGTATTCATGACAAAAATATTAATAATAGTATTGATATTAATATTATGGGTACGTGCAATATTGTTAAAATATGTTCAAAATTTAAAATTAAACTAATTTTTTTTTCAACAAACTATGTTTATCCATCAAAATCAGGAACTTATAAAGAAAATGACGCTCTTCTTCCAAGAAACACTTATGCATGGTCAAAATTAGGTGCTGAGTCAGCAGTTCAAATGTATAAAAATTCTCTAATTTTAAGAATATGTATGACTGAAAAACCTTTTGTACATAAAAAAGCATTTGCAAATATGAAAACAAATTTTATGTTCCAAGAAAATTTAGCAAAAAATCTTTATAAATTAATAAACCTGAAAGGAATAATAAATATTGGTGGTAAAGTGCAATCTGTATATAATTTTGCTAAAAAACATAATACTCAAGTTAAAAAAATTTTTGCTAGTAAATCTCAACAAAAATATTTTCCATTAAATTCAACAATGAATATTTCTAAATTCAACAAAATAATAAAAAAGTAATTAAACTTTATTGGTAGCGGGAAGTGGGATCGAACCACTGACCTCGGGCTTATGAGTCCCGCGCTCTAACCAACTGAGCTACCCCGCCACAGAATTATTGTTGATTTATAATAGTATTTTTTTTTGTTTCAATCAAAAATTAAATTTCTTAATTCTGAATACTCAATCAAATTCATATATTTTTTGTAATTATAAAAATAATCTTTAAATTTTAGTTTAGAAAAATCTTTTATTTCCAATTCTAAAATATTTTTATTGCTTTTTTTAAATATTACACCAATGCCATGATCGGCATAACAAGTATAAGTATCGATATTCTCTTTTGTTCTGCATTCAACAATAGCTTTCCAAACATCTCCATTCCAAATATGTTTGCATCTCGGCACTACTTGTTCGTATACATTATTTGGTAAACAATCATGGAGTAATATGACTCCATTTGCATTCAATACATGTAGCGAATTATTTATGTCTTTAATTACTTGTTCGTAATGGTGAAGACCATCAATAAATATAATATCAAATTTTTCTTTATTAGTTTTATAATAGTCATCACTAGTTTTTCTTACTGTTCCTCCAGAAATAGGATCTACTCCAACTTTAATATTACACTTAACGTTGTCAAATAGATCATTTTTATAACAACCAATTTCTAAATAACTTTGATAATTTTTTAAATTTATTATCTCTTGAACAATTCTTTGCCTGGTCGGTTTATTACTGAAATCTAACCCCAGGTTTCCTAAATCCTTTTCACCAAATATTTTATTTAGCAAATACCTTATTCTAAAAACATTTCGGCTTTCAAAAAATCTATCTATTTTTTTTCTTAAAAAATTCAATTTATTATTTCTCTAGTTCTTTTATATTTATAAAATGATTAGATAAGTTTTTATTTGTTTTTTTTATTGCCTCATAAAAATTCCAAGCTAAAACTAAAACGCAATGATTATCGTCTAATGGTTTTTTTTTTCTAATTGGAATTTTAACTCCTGGAACATATTTTCCAACTTTAAGTTTATTGTCTTCAAAAATACAATCAATTTGATTACTTATTCCAAAAAAATTAAGAGCAGTAGTGGCTTTTGCAGGTGAACCAAAACCTATTATTACTTTTTTCTCTTTTTTAAGTTTGTTGATATTTTTTATAACATTTTCTCTTATTTTATAAACTTTTTCTGAAAATTTCTGATAAGTTTTAAAATCTTTAATTCCAAAATTTACTTCTTCTTTAATTAAATCTCTAACATTTTTTTCGATTTTGATATTTTTACCTTTTTTAACATAAATTCTTATTGAGCCTCCATGTGTATCTATTTTCTCTGCTCTATAAATTTTTGCATTAAATTGACTAAAAAAATTTACTAATGATGTTAGAGACCAATAATTATAATGTTCATGATAAATATTATCAAAAGTTACATCCTTTAATGTATTCATTAAGTATTGAACTTCGATTACTATAGACCCGTTTTTACTGATCAGAGCTAACATACATTTAGCCATTTCTTTTAGACCATCAGAATGAGCAAATACATTTGATGCGAGTATCAAATCTGCGTTCTTTTTAATTTTTTTTAAATTTTTTTCAGTTAGAAAACCATTGAAAGTTTTTATTTTATTTTTATTTGCTAATTTTGCTAAATTTTTTGCAGGTTCTATCCCAAGAATTTTTTTAAATTTTAAATCTTTAAATGGTTTTAAACCTACTCCATCATTACTGCCTACATCAATAATGTAAGACTTCTTTGGATTTAATTTAAGCTCTTTAATATATTTTTTTGCAGCATTTTCAAAATGTTTTACCATAGGTGTTGATGTTGAAGTTGTATATAAATAGTTAGAAAACATTTTTTTAGGGTCAACAGCAACTGAAAGTTGACAGTTATAACAATTTTCACAGTAATTCATTTCTAATGGATATAATTCACATTTCTCGTCTTTTTTATTTAGTAAATTATTTGCAAGTGGTTGGTATCCTAGAGATATTACTCTTTTTAATTTGTTTCCTCCACAAGACCTACATTCAAACTTATAACAAGACAGCAACATATTTTTTTCTTTTTCATCAACAAAAACATGTTTTATAGTATGTGTTACTCCATAATTTTTATGTTCTCTTTCTCCTCTAACCAAGTTCAAAAAAGTTGTATCCTTTGTAAAAACCATAGTGTGCGCAACATTTGGTTTAATAATTGATAATTGTCCTTCGTTAACAATTTGTGTAATTTTCGGAGAGTTTGGATTAACAATATCTTGAAAAATTTCTATAATTTGTCCTTTTGTAAAAAGACATTTTTGTTCTTGTTGTGGATGGTAATGATTTGCTCTAATAGTACCTTTTTTTGAATCAACTAATCCAACCATGTTGATAGGTTCGGTTAATTCATGATTGCTAATTTTACCTCGTGAATCAATAAACTCGTTAGTGCCATCCCTAACTATTTCTAACTCTTTAATTAAATCTTGCTTTGACCATTTGTTTATCATTTCTTTAACACTTTCATCTAAACCATAAAGAAATTTAAACCCTGTATTAAGAATTTTTTTATTAGAAAGAGAAAAACCTAAATTAGGAACTTCATCATTTGTTTCTCTTAAAGTTACTTTTGAATTATATTTTTTACAAATTTCAGCAACCTCTTTAACTGTCACAGTATCTTTAGTTAAGTTAAAAATGTCCTTCGAAATATCTTCTCTTTCTTCCATAAATTTGAAACACCTTGCTACATCTATGAGAGGGACTAGGCTTTTCATCTGCCTGCCACCTGCAAAGAGTTTTAAAATTCCATTTTGAGAAGCTGTTTTAGAGAAAAAATTTACCATAATATCAACACGAGCAGTATCAGTTGAATATCCATAAACAGATCCTAATCTTAATATTATGTAATTTTTTCCAGAGGTTTTTAATTGTTTTTCATTATAATCTTTTGATTTACCGTATGAAAGAACAGGAGATGTATTTTCATCTTCAAGAATATTTTTTTTTACTTCTTTAATTCCTTCGTAAACAACGTGAGTTGATGGTATTATAATTTTGCAATTATCGCTTATAACATCAAGAATATTTTGAGTTCCTTCTTCTGCTACGAGTTTAATTTGATTTTCTTTTTCTAAAATACTTTCACTTTTTACTTTTGGAACATCAGTAATTCCAGCTAAATGGTGAACTATATCTGCATCATGGCAATATTTTTTAATTAATTCCTTATCTAATATATCTCCATGAACAAAATTCATATTCCAATTCCTAATTTGATTTACTCTCTCAGAGATGAATCTATTATCAATTACAGTTATTTGATCATTCCAACTATAACCAGAATATATTTTGCATAATTCAGTTCCAATATATCCAAGTCCACCTGTGATAACTATTTTTTTCATTTTGTAATTAATATAATCTTTTTCTCCATTCTAAAGATAATTCTGCAATTTCTTTAGAATCTTCCAGCGATAAATATGGAAAATCAGTTGTTTTTTCATTATTTTTAATCATAGAATTAAAAAAATTAATCTGCTGGGCGTATACAGTATAATCACAAGTTATAAATTGTTTATAAAAATGATCTCTTAATTTAACATCTATATATGCTTTTTTATTTGGAAGCCATAAATTTGGTATTTTTAATTCTCCGTAGGTAGTTTTTATATAAAGAGAATTTTCTAATTTTTTTCTAATGGCTATTTCTATTTCAGCATAACTATCGTTAGAAAATTTTAGTTTTGCAAAACTGTAATCATCAACTCCTGTTTTGCAAATATTTCCTTTTACATCTAAAAATATAATTTTTGAATTTTCATTCCGCGTTTTTTTTATTAAATTCACAATTGATAAAGGATAGCAACCAACATCTAAAATTGCACCTCCTCCTAGCATTTTGTTATATAACCTTGATTCAGGTTTTATTCTTTTGGTATCAAATCCAAAACTTGTTATTATATTCTCAATTTTACCAAAATTATCATTAGACAATATTTCAAAAATCGCTTTTGATATTGGATGTGATCTGTAAGCAATTGCTTCTAAAAAAAATATTTTTGAATCTTTTACTTTTTTATATACATCCTTAATTTCCTGGTCATTTATTGTTATAGGCTTTTCACAAAGAATATTTTTTCTTGCGTCTATCGATTTAATAATTAAATCTTTATGAGTATTGTTTAGTGTAGCTATATATACAGCATCTATTTCGTCAGAATTGATTAATTCATCATAAGAATTAAATCTATATTTGTGATCAATATTGTATTTTTCACCAAATGTAGTTAATTTTGATTTATTTAAACTTGCTATTCCTTTTAATTTGCAAGCGCTAATTTCTTTAATTGCTTCTGCAAAAGTGTGTGCAATGTTTCCTAATCCTATAATTCCCCAATTTATCATGAATAAAATTTGTCTGCTATTTTTATAATGTTTTTTGCAGAATATTCAGTAGTTAAATATTTTCTTGTATAATCAACAAGATTTTGTCGTACTGCATTAACTTCCTCAAATTCTTTTATAAATGATAAACCATTATATTTTTTTTTATGTAAATTTATCAAATATAAAAAAAATTTATTTAATGATAAAAATTTTTTTTTATAAATATTTAAAGGGAAATATTGATTTAAAATCCACGAGTATTTGTTAAATACATTTATTAAATTATCTTTTGGTAATAAAGTTAAAGTATTTGTCGGACATTTTTTTAATTCGGGTATTAAAGGAATACAACCATTCATTAACATTTCATAATATCTAACTGCTTCCCACCACCCACCATGTACATAACTTATACCAAAAATACTATCCTGCCACATGTAATAATAATCAGATTCTTTTTTATAAATGTAAGTTTTGTATCTATGTGGAATTAATGGAGCTAAAAGATTTTTAGGTTTTAAATTAATTTTATTTATAATTTTAGATTTTGGTATAGTTACATTTATAGGAAATACATTTTGTATATCTTCGATTAATTCTCTTTTAAAATAAACTATTTTCCTGTTTTTATTGAAATCTAAATTTGTATGATCTTCTCCATCTATTAATATAATTTTACTTTTAGAATTAATTGCTAAATCAAAGTACAATTGAGATCTAGTTATAGAGCCATATATAATATAATCAAAAAAACTATTTTTAACTTTTCTTTCAATATCTTCTCTATCTACATTTTCATAATTTTTTAAATTATCATAATAAGTAAACCCATTCCCCCAAAAATTACTGTAACTGAAATTTCTCTTATCGACTTCATCTTTATACATGTGCCAGGAACCAGGATAGTCTACTACATTTGTATTTCCATAAACTTCTTTTAATCCATGTAAAACACAATCATTGATTATATCATTCGGAACTAAATTTTTTTCATTAACGTGAGTAATAAATAGAATTTTCATTAGTAGTATTTATGCAATCCAATCTTTTAAATCTAATTTATTTTTAGAAATATAATTAGGAAGAATATTTAAATCTGTTTTTCTTAATTTGTAGTTTGATTGCCATTTATTAGATTTTTTTTGATCAGCATAATGATCATAAAAAAGTTCTTGATTATCTATTTTTTTTCTTAGGTCTTCAATTTTTAGGCCACTTTCATCAAATTCATTATGATGTCCAAAATTTTTCATTTTTTCATAAAGTTCTTCGGGTTTTTTTAAATTTGTAAAATGCCATCCTCCATCATCAATAATATCAACATTTGAGTACTTGGTTTTGGAAAATAATGTATCAAGTCGCCATAATGGATAATTTTTATTTTTTAGATTTCTAAGCCAAGACATGGATAAAAGGTTTTTTTTCTTACAAGCTTTAGATCCATACCAAAACATTGCATCGTATAACAAATTAAATTTATAGTAAAAAAATAATTGTTTAAAAATTATTATTTTTTTTTTTGATTTTCTAAACTGATTAGATTGTAAATTAGGTATTTCATCATTATCACTTAAAATTATTAAATCATTTTCTGAAGCATTTTTTATTCCATCTAACATACAATTATACGATTGCTCAATTCTTTTAAGACTATTTATCCTTTTTATTTCAGAAGTAATTTTTTTTTCATCTTTAATAATATCATCAGGTTCTTTATCAATTACCAAATAAACAATTTTATCTTTAAATTTTTTATAATTATTAATATCAAAATTAAGATTTTTTTCTTTTCCGCTATGTGAATATTTTGACTCTACAACGATAAATTTATCAACTTTTTCATTTAAAACATTAAACCTAATATCCATCATTAAATGTTCTGAATAAAATGTTGTGCAATCAAATATTTTCATTTTTTATTAAAGTAATTTGTCTAAAATACATTATTTTAGTCAAATTTGTTAAAGATATGTCAAAAAAACGTTGATTTTTATATACTGTAATTTTTATCCACATAGTAATTATTCAATTGCAAAAATACTGTTGGTATATAATTTGTTGCTCGATGAGAATTGAAGAAGATCTTAAACTTGATTATTCAGACGTTTTGTTTAGACCAAAAAGAAGTACCCTATCAAGCCGTAAAGAAGTTAATTTAAAAAGAACTTATAAGTTTAAATACAGTAACCATGAATGGACAGGCATCCCTATTATGGCAGCAAATATGGATGGTGTTGGTGAAATAGGTATTGCTGAAAGTCTTTCAGAATTTGGAATGGTTACATGTTTAACAAAACAGCATGATGTTGTTAAACTAAAAAAATTCAAGAAGTTAAAATCTATATATCAAAATATAGCTTTAAGTATTGGTATTAAAAAAGAAGACTTTGAAAAATTAGATAAAACTTTAAAAGAATTTTCCTTTATTAAATTTATATGTGTTGATGTAGCAAATGGTTATTCAGAACACTTTTCTGCTTTTATAAAATCAGTAAGAGATAAATATCCAACAAAAACAATAATAGCTGGAAATGTAGTAACTGCCGATATGGCACAAGAATTAGTTTTAAGTGGTGCCGATATAGTTAAAGTAGGTATTGGTCCAGGAAGTGTTTGCACAACAAGAATTCAAACTGGAGTTGGCTATCCACAATTAAGTGCGGTAATCGAATGCGCTGATGCAGCTCATGGATTAGGCGCGCATATTATTGCTGATGGTGGTTGTACTTGCCCCGGAGATGTAGCAAAAGGTTTTGGTGGAGGAGCAGATTTTGTTATGCTCGGAGGAATGCTTGCGGGTCATGATGAAGGAAGTGGAAAAATTGTAAAATCAAATGGATCAAAGTATATAGAATTTTATGGATCAAGTTCTGAGACGGCTAATAAAAAACATTATGGTGGATTGTCAGATTATAGAAGCAGCGAAGGAAGAACAGTAAGAGTTAAATATAGAGGTAAAATAAAAAATACAATATTAAATATTCTAGGTGGTGTGAGAAGTAGTTGCACTTATGTTGGAGCTCCATCATTAAAACAATTAAGTAAATGCACAACGTTTGTAAGAGTTTCAAATCAATTTAATGATACATTTACAAAATAATTATTATTTTTTTTAAAGTATAGAGTCGGTCTTTTTTTTAGTTTTTCTGATACTAATATTTCCAATATAAAACATTAATATTATGTACTGAACTAATGCATAGATCGCTATAGGAGTTATATAAATAACTTCCGAAAAGATTTGTGCTCCAACTATTATTCCCATAGCTCCGTTTTGCAGTAGTGCCTCAATTCTAATAGCTCTTCTAGAAGCAGCATTTTCAACAAATATTTGTGTAGTCAAATAAACAGTAGATAAAACTAAACACACAATTACAAATGATATTGCTCCGGTATCTTCAAAGTAACCAGCTAAATTCATTCTTTCTGTAAAGATTGCATAAGTAATAATAAGTAAAAAAACATATAAAGCAGCCTTGTCTAAAGCAAATGTTTTTTCTTTTATATAATTAGGAAATTTGTACCTTAAATAGACACCTAAAATTACAGGCAATGAAATAAATAAAAACATTTTAATTGAAAATAAAATCAGATTTAATTTAAAATTACCTTCATATATAAAAAATGAGAAAAGTTTTAAAAATATTGGAATAGTTATAAATGAAGTAAGTGCACAAAATGATGTTAATAATATAGAAAGAGCAACATTTCCATTAACTAATTTCGTTGCATAATTAGACATTACCGCTGAAGGAAGAATTAGTAAAAGAAATACTCCTAACTGAAATTCATCTCTCATTGGATATATTTTTACTAAAATTAAACCAATCAAAGGTAATATTAGTAACTGAGAAAATAAACCAACAATTAAATTGTTTGGTTTTTTTATTGTTAAAATAAAATCTTTTATTGTTAAGTTTAAACCAAGTGCAAACATTATAAAAATCGTTCCAAATGGTCCTACTAATTTTATAAATTCCATAAATTAATTTTAAAGAGATTTATTACAAAAGATAGCAAAGATATCAATGTAAAATAATCCTTGTTAAAAAAAATATTTCTCATAACAATGTGAAATTAAATATCTTTATAATATATGGAGCTTAAAAAAATTCAATTTTCAGACAGCATAAGTGAAGAAGATATATATAATGTTTATATAAAAAATTACAGTTCATCAATTACTGATTTTTTTCAATTTGAATTAGACTGGATGTATAATGCATACAACGTATTTAAAGATTATGATAAATTTATAATTTTAATATACATTATTGAAAAAACGTTTAGCACATATAAAGATTTTTATTTTAGGAAATCTTATGATGAATTTTATGCAGCAGATAGTTTTGAGTTAAAAAAATTTAGTATAATTGATGTTTCAAAAGATTTATTAATTTCAAAAGAAACAACCAGAAGAAAAATTATAGAACTTGAAAAATCAGGTATAATTAAAAAAGATAAAAAAAAAGTTGTTATTACTAAATACGGTTTAGAAATCCAAAGGCCAACTGGTTCTATAAGAAGTTTTACTAAACTATTATCTAGATTTTCAATATTGTTAAAATCAGAAAATCTTATTAATAAAGAAATTACACCTAATGAATTTGAAATTCTGATTAAAAAAAATTTTACTCAGTTTTGGCATTACTTTTATGAATTTCAAATTCCATATTTATTAAAATGGAAAAGATATTTTGGTGAACTTGATAAATGGATTGTGGCAGGCAGCCTTGCTTATAACCAGAATTTATTCTTTAGAAATAATAGAAAAGAAAAAATCGACAATATAAGTTTTACTAAAAATATGATTGAACAAATAACTCATTTAAAAAATATGCAAGGACTAAATGCAATGACAATATCTGACTTATCAGGGATTCCAAGGCCTACCGTTCTTAGAAAATTAAAATCTTTAATGAAATCAAAACATATAATTAAGGATAAGAAAAATTTATATAGTTTATCTACAAATGAAGAAGTTATTAAAGAGCTTGAAAATATGAGAATTACTACGATGCAAAAATTTTCAACACTTTTAAATAAATATTACAACATAGTTATTCAAACCAGATCTTAGATTTATTTAATTAAAACGAAGCTATAACACCTGTTATGCCAATAGCAGAAATTACAAGTGATAAAAGAATTAGATTTTCTTTTTTTTTAGATTTTTCTTCTTTCTTGAGTTTTGCAAATAAATTATTGATATCAACTTTTTGATGGGGATTAGTTGAAGACACACCTGGGTCTCTTTTTTTTATTAATGTATCATCAGCTAAATTTTCCCCACTCATAGTTGTATTAAACCATGGAGCGAATCAATGTTCAATTATGCCTTTGTTCAATTTGGGTCTATCAATTAATTTAATAGCTCAAATTGAGTTGTTTTATCAATCTGATCTAAAATTTTTTTGATTTAATGGTTTTGGAATTATTGATGCTAAATATTTTCTCTTTTCAATTTCAATATATATTTTTTTTCCTTTATTATCGTTAGTTAAATCTTCTTTGATATAACCAAATGCTAAATTTTTCTTAAAGTTAAATGAATAATTTCCTGAAGTGGTTCTTCCAATAATTTTATCATCAAGATAAATTGGCTCATCATGTAGCATTAATGGATTTCCTGGTTCACTATCGTCTAGCGTCAACATCACAAAATTTTTACAAGGTTTTTTTTCTTTAATTTTTAATAAAGATTGTTTTCCAATAAATTCTATATTTTTATTAAAACTTACAGTAAAATTTAATTTAGATTCAAATTGATTTTCTTCCGGGGATATATCATGACCCCAGTGTAAAAAACCACTTTCCATTCTCATTGTATCCATTGCAAGCATTCCACAATTAGACAGTTGAAATTCTTTTCCATTTTTCACTATTAAATTATATATTTCTCTAGATTCGTTCATTTTTATATAAAGTTCGAATCCTAATTCGCCAACATAAGACAGTCTTTGTGCCCATATTTCTTTATTGTTAATCATAATTTTTTTGCTATTTCCAAATTTAAAATTTTCATTAGAAAAATCATCTTTTGATAATTTTGTCATCAATTCTCTACTTTTAGGTCCAAACACTCCTAAACAAGCAATTTCATCAGTAACATCGTTAAATTCTACTTCTTTACTCAAATGTTTTAATATATGAAATTTGTCATGTTCTCTATTTGCTGCTGAAGTAACAATTCTAAAATAGTTTTTATCCATACAAACAATAGTTAAATCTGCCTCTATTCCCCCGTCACTATTTAACATATGAGTATATGTGGTTTTGCCAATTTCTTTTTTTATATTTGCTGTACAAATCTTTTGGAGTTCTGCGTGTACTTTTTCTCCTTTTAAATCATATTTAGAAAAAGCTGTTAAATCAAAAAGACCTACATTTTCTCTGGCATTTTTCGTTTCAAATTCTACAGATGGATACCAATTTTGATAATTATAACTGTATTTAAATTCAGCTTTTTCATTATTGATTGCAAACCACATCGGTCTTTCGTATCCCGATGATACTCCAAAACAAGCCCCGGCGTTTTTTAATTCTTCATGGTAAGGTAGAAGTTTTTTGTTTCTAGATGTTTTATGTTGCTTATAAGGCCAATGCATTCCATACAAATCTCCTAATGTTTCTGTAATTCTTTCTTTTATAAAATCTACATCAGAATGAAAATTTTGAAATCTTTTGATATCATATATAAATAAATCTTCATTTATATGTCCATTCATTATCCATTCGGCAGTAACTTTACCGATACCCCCTCCACTTCCAATTCCAATACTATTTAAGCCACAACATGCAAATAAATTTTTCATGCCAGGAACCTCACCTAAAAGTGTATTTGTATCTGGAGTAAATGATTCTGGACCTGCAAAAAATTTTCTAATTCCAGCTTTTTCTAAAATTGGAACTCTTTTTAATGCAGCCTCGAGATAAGGTTCAAAATGCTCAAAATTTTCTGGAAATTCTCCAAATGAAAAATCATTAGGAACTCTATTAGTTTTATTAAATGCAGGAATTGATTTGCCTTCAAATATACCAATTAACATTTTTCCAGCATCTTCTTTTAAATATAAACTGTCATCAAAATCTCTTAAAACTGGAATATTTTTTGGTAATTCTTTAATTCCTTCTGTTATTACATAAAAGTGTTCTGCTGGGTACAATGGAATACTAAATCCCATATCTTCTCCGATTTGTCTCGACCACATTCCTGTAGCGAGAACGACATATTCACAATCAATATTTTTACCATTTACAACTACCCCTGAAATTCTACTATCTTTTTTTAATATTTTTTCTACAGGGGAATTTTCAAAAATCCTGGCTCCTTCTTTTCTTGCAGCTTTCGCAAGTAAATTAGTAACCCCAACAGGGTCTGCCTGTCCATCTCCGGGCATAAAAATACCTCCCAAAATATTTGTTTCATTGATTATTGGGTATATATTTTTTATTTTTTCTATATCTAAAACCTCAACATTTACATCAAACAATTGAGCAGTTGTGGCTTGTCTTTTAAGTTCTTGCCATCTTCCTTGGGTTGTTGCAATTGACAATGCGCCATTTAATTTTAATCCACTAGAAAAATCTAGTTCCTGTTCTAATTTTTTGTATAATTCTAGTGAGTATTTTCTAATTTTAGTTATACCTGCAGAAGGACCTAATTGGCTTACTAGTCCAGCAGCATGCCAAGTAGTACCCGAAGTAAGCTGGTCTCTTTCAAGAAGTATAGTATCTTTCCAACCATATTTTGCTAAATGATAAGCACATGAACAACCAGCAACTCCACCGCCTATTACTACTACCTTTGCGCTTTTTGGAAGATCTTTTTTCATAATTAATATATTTATAACAAAATTATGAACAATAAAGCTAATAAAATTTTAATTACTGGTGGTGCCGGATATATTGGAAGTCATGTTGCTGAAAGATTAATTAACTCAAAGTTAAAAATAATTGCTTTTGATAATTTATCCAGGGGAAATAGAAAGCTTATTAATAAAAAAACAAAGTTTATTAAGGCAGATGTTAATAATTTAAGAAAATTAAAAAAGGTTATTAGTGAAAATAATGTAAATACTGTCATTCACTTAGGAGGTCTGGCAAGTGTTGCTGAATCATTAATTAGAAAAAAAAAATACTATATTAATAATGTCTTAGGAACTTTAAACGTTATTAAAGCATGCGATAAATCAAGCGTAAAAAATTTTATATACTCTTCATCCTGTTCGGTATACGGGAATGTTGAGGGAAATGTAGATGAAAAAAAAAAACCAAATCCAAAAAGTTATTATGCCTACACAAAATTTAAAAGTGAGAATTTAATCAAAAAATTTTCAAAAAAATATAAATATAAATATATTATACTAAGATACTTTAATGTTGCTGGAGCAAGTAATTCAGGAAAAATAGGTGAAATTGGAAATAAAAATGATCGTCTTATTAAAAATTTAGCTATTCAATATTTTAAAAAAAATCCAAAAATAAATATACACGGTTCAAACTATAAAACTAAAGATGGAACATGTATTAGAGATTATATCCATGTGTCTGATATAGCTGATATTCACTACCAATGTATTAAATATTTAAATAAATATTCAAAGTCAAATATTTTTAATTGTGGTTATGGAAAAGGATATTCGGTATTAGAAATTGCAAATATTCTAAAAAAAATGAAAAAAGAAACTCAAATAAATTTTATGAAAAAAAGACCTGGAGATGTTGGGCAGGTCAAAGCAAATATAAATAAGTTTAAAAAAACATTTAAATGGAAACCTAAGTTTAATAGTATTAATAAAATTTTAAATAGTTCAATAAAGTGGGAAAAAAAATTAAATCATTTGTAATCCGACACCTGTTTTCGGATAAGTATAAAGATTATAATTAGCTGTTAATTCATCCCCAGATTTGACATCTTTTGCTGTTACCATAAACATAAATTTTGCATCAATTTTTTCATGTAAATTATAATACATATTTTCTCTATCAGTTTTTCCATCTTTTATCTTTTGGCCAGTCATATTTGGATCTATTATATCTCCGAACTTTAGTCTTGGCAGAAAATCTGAAACCATTCTTATTACTGTTGGATTATTAGAGTGATTATAAAAGCCACCCAAAGGTGTTCTTATATATTTATTCTCAAATTGTTCATCTCTGATGTGTGTAACTCCAATAAATGAATTTACTTTTATATCAATATTAGAAAATAAACCTAAACCCTCTATTGGAGAATTTTTTATAGTTAATCCATCTGGTAAAGGTCTATACATTTCAACTTATCGCCTCTTTTGCCGAAATATACTTATGTCCAAATATATCTGCAACTGCTTTATAAGTCACACTTCCCTGACAGACATTTAAACCTGCTAAAAAATTTGAGTCACTGCTTAAAGATTTTTTATATCCATCTTTTGCTAACTTTGTTAAAAATGGAAGCGTTGCCTGATTTAGTGCAAAAGTTGATGTCCTTGGAACTCCTCCAGGCATATTAGCCACGCAATAATGCACTACATCATCAACTATATAAGTTGGATTTGCATGAGTTGTTGGTTTACTAGTTTCAACACACCCTCCTTGATCAATTGCTACATCAACAATAACTGAGCCACGTTTCATATTTTTTAACATTTTTTTTGTTACCAGTTTTGGAGCTTCGGCCCCTGGTATTAAAACTCCACCGACTAAAAGATCACATTGTGAAATTAATTTTTCTAGATCAGTTTTATCACTTAAAACAGGTATAATTTTATCACCAAACATTTCACTTAATTGTTTTAATCTTGCTTCTGATTTGTCAACTATATGAACTTTTGCTTTCATTCCAGTTGCTATGATAGCAGCATTTTCTCCAACAACACCTCCTCCAAGGATTAAAACATTTGCAGGTTCACCTCCTGGTGCACCGCCCAATAATACACCTCTTCCTTTTTGATTTTTTTCTAAACAATGAGCTCCTGCTTGAACTGACATTCTTCCAGCTACCGCACTCATAGGTGCAAGAAGTGGGAGTCTTCCCTTATCATCTGTTACAGTCTCATAAGCTATACAAACTCCTTTTGAATTTATTAAACCTTGAGTTAAGTCTTTTGCTGCAGCTAGATGTAAGTATGTAAAAATAATTTGATTTTCTCTGATCATTTTAACTTCATTTGACAAAGGTTCTTTAACTTTAACTATTATTTCAGCATCATTAAAAATATCTTCGGCTCTATCTAATATTTTTGCACCTGCATTTTTATATTGATCATTTTCAAAACCAGCTTCAAAACCTCCGTTTTTTTCAACTAAAACATCATGTCCATTGGATACTAAAGTTTTCACACTCTCTGGCGTTAGGCCAATACGATTTTCTTGGGGTTTTATTTCTTTTGGAACGCCAATTTTCATAAGTGAAAATTAATTTTTTTTGTTTTTTGAATAGTTTGTAATTCCAGTTCTTAGTTTATCTACAATTTCATCAATATGTTTTTTTTCTGAGATAAACATTGGCGCAATTATTAAACAATCACCTGTAGCCTTGAAGTTTATTCCAACTTCATAACAATGTTTAAAACAACTAAAACCTGCTTTGCCAGGTTTTTGATCCATTTTCATATCAATACCTGCCATCATTCCATAACCTCTTATATTTTCAACAATATCAATGTCTTTTAATGAAAAGATAGCTTCTTGAAAATATGGAGATAATTCTTTTGCTCTTTTAAAAATATCTTCTTTCTCAAATATATCTTGAACTGCTAAAGCTGCGGCAACTGAAACAGGAATTCCTGAATAAGTATACCCATGAAATAATTCGATAGTTCCTTTTGGTGAACCGTCCATGACTGCATCATATATTTCTTCTTTACATGCAACTACTCCCATTGGAACTATTCCGTTTGTAGTTGCTTTTGCCATAGTCATTATATCTGGCGTTACTCCAAATTCTTGGGCACCAAATGCAGAACCCATTCTTCCCCAGCCAGTTATAACTTCATCAAAAATTAAAAGTATTCCATGTTTGTCACAAATTTCTCTAAGTCTTTGCAGATACCCTTTTGGTGGAACTAATGTTCCAGTAGAACCAGCTACAGGCTCAACTATACACGCTGCAATATTTTCTCCTCCGAAGTTCATACAAATTCTTTCAAGGTCATTAGCGATCTCTGCACCAGTTTCAGGTTGGCCAGATATAAATTTATGTTCTGGTAGATGAGTATGTCTCATATGAACTACGCCTGGCATTAAAACACTCGCAAATGTTTTTACGTTATTAACCATTCCACCAACTGAAGTTGCTCCAATATTCATTCCATGATAAGCACGCTCTCTACCAACAAATCTAAATCTCTGACCTTCTCCTCTAGCTTTATGATAAGCGATTGCAATTTTAATAGCAGTTTCAACTGCAGTTGATCCACAAATTGTATAAAAAATTCTATTTAAATTTCCTGGTGTATGTTTAGATATTCTCGTAGCTAATTCAAAAGATCCACCAAAACCTTGTTGGAAGGGTTGGCAATAATCTAACGTACTTAATTGCTTTGTTATTGCGTCAATTATCTCTTTTCTACCATGCCCTAGTGGGTTGCAAAAAAGTCCAGAACTCGCATCGATTAAAGTTTGTCCATGATGGTTTTTCATGTACACGCCTTTTGCTTCTGTAATTAGTCTTGGATTTTCTTTAAAATCCTTATTAGATGTAAATGGCATCCAATGTTCATTTAAAGAATTCGGTATTGGTGATTTATTTTCACTACTCATAAAAAATAATATTTAGACTAATTTAATAATTTTAACTAGAAAATTATTAGTTTTTGATTACAACTTTTAATTGTATTGTTGTCTAATTCGCACTGTTTCGAACAACTCTTTCATTTACATAAGTCTTATAATCAACTTTAATCACTGTTTTAAATTTAAATTTAAAGAGGAGATTAAATGAAAAAAATAATTAGTTTTCTTCTAGGAACGTTTGTTGCTCTTAACTTATTTGTTTCTGTAGCTAACTCAGCTGCAAACGAAGTTAGAGTTGCTTTCTTCTTAGAATGGCCAACACCTAACCAAGAAGACAAGGTTAAAGGAATGTATGAAAAAGCATTAGGAGTTCCAGTTAAATGGACAAACTTCACTAATGGTGGAGCAATGACTGATGCTATGTTAGCAGGAGATATCGATATTTCTTACTCACAAGGATTAGTTCCATTTATTAACGCTGTAAAATCTAAAGCACCAATCAAACTTGTTGATATTGCTATGGAGTACGGTATGGGCGGAACAACTTGTGTAACTTCAAACGCTTCAGGAATCACAAAAGCTAATGGTTCTGAATTAGAAGGTAAAAAAGTTGCTGTTCCACTAGGAACAATGGCTGAGTACGTTTTTGATGAAAGTATGAAAGTTGTAGGAGCTGACAGAAATAAAATGGATGTAATTCAAATGGACCCTGAAGAAGGAGCTGCTGCATTAGTTAGCGGTGATGTTGTAATGGCATGTTTATTTGGTGGTAACTCTATCAAAGCTGCAACTGCAGTTGGTGGTAGATTACTTACAGTCCAAGAAGCTAGAGACGCAGGTATCTTGGGTATAGATATTACTTCAGTAACTACAAAGTTTATGAAGGAAAATCCAGGAATGTTAAGAACTTTCATAGAAGTAACTCATGAAGCAAATGCTAGATATGCATCAGGCAAATCTGACTTAAATGTTATAGCTAAAGATGCTGAAATGAAGTTAGCAGATATGAAAGAAACTATTGGTGGATTTAAATTTCTAACTCCAGCAGAAACTAAAAAATCTATGGAGAGTGGTAATCTTAAGGGATTCTTAGATGGAATGGGAACACCAAAAGGAAATGTAGACACTAGTTTCTTGCCTCTATAATTAAACAGAGAAAGAAAAATTTAATAGGCGCCAATTTTTTTAATTGGTGCCTATTTTTTTTATTAGAATTTTAATATAAAGTTATTTTATGAGTGATTTAGTTTCTCAAAATCTAAATATGATTTTTAAATCTCCAAAAGGAGAAACTGTTCATGCATTAAAAGATTTAAATTTCACAATTAAAAAAGGTGAACTTTTAACAGTATTAGGTCCTTCTGGTTGTGGAAAAACTACATTATTAAATATTGCAGCTGGTTTTATCAGACCAACATCTGGAACTATAACTTTAGGTAATAATGAAATTAATGGACCAGGTGTTGATAGAGGTATGGTCTTTCAGCAAGGTGCTCTATTTGAATGGTTAACGGTTTCTGAAAATGTAAATTTTGGCCTTAGGATGAAAAAAGAAAATTCTGAAACTACGGCAAAAAAAGTTGAAGAGTGGTTAGATATAGTTGGGTTAAAAGGATTTGGAGATACACCAACTTATCAATTATCTGGTGGTATGCAGCAAAGAGTTGCTCTTGCAAGATGTTTAATTAATGATCCAGATTTAATTTTGATGGATGAACCTCTGGGTGCGCTTGATGCATTAACAAGAGAAAAAATGCAGTCTCTAGTTTTAAAAATTTGGAAGGAGACAGGAAAAACAATTATTTTAATTACTCACTCGGTAGAAGAAGCTTTATTACTTGGTGAAAGACTATATGTTATGGCGCCAAGACCAGGTAGAATACATAAAGAATACAATCTTCCTTTTGCAGAAATGGGATTAAAAGAAGATGTAAGGGAAATTAAAAAAAACAAAGAATTTTCATCAAAAAGAGAAGAAATATTATCCATGATCTGGAACATGGAAGAGGAAATTATGGGGAAAGATAATTAAATGCTTACCCAAATCATAACAATATTAATCCTTGTATCAATTGTTGGATGTATTCTTTACGGTAGAAGATTAATAAAAACAGAAAAAGTTGATGCAGTTTTTGGTAACCCAGAAAGAGCTAAAGGGGGAACACACTGGGTAATTGTCGGGAGTAGTGCGCTCTTACTAATTTGGTTATATTACTCTTGGGATATTGCTAAAGGGTTTTATCCAAAATCTGCTAATGAATTATGCCAGGTTGCTAAAGTAAATGATTCTTTGATGGGATTAAAATATCAATTTCCAATCAAAGAAAGAGAATTTAAAAGTACCTCAATAATAAAAATCGAAAATAAAAACCTTAATAAAATTACTAACGAAATTCAAAATTCTCAAAATTTAAATATTCAACAAAAAACAAATTTAGTTAGATTTATTAATAAAACCACTCAGTTAATTCCTCTGCTAACAAACGATAATTTAATGGAAATGGATACAAAAATTAAAATTAAAGAAATGACGGACGAGTTAAAATTATTAAGCTCAAATTTTAAAAACAAAGATTATCCATTTGAAACAGAAGCGGAAAAAAATGAACGACAAAAAGCTATATCAGAACAAGGTAAATGGGGCATTATAAAAGTGCAAGCAGGAACTGGATCCATAGAAAATACTTTAGAAGTTCCATTGGTGCCTGCTACTGATAAAGGTTTAAAATTTCATGCAGCTGCAGAAGAGCTTCAAGTAATTAATGATAAATTTTTTAAGTTAAGAAATCATAATTCACTATTTAAAAATTCAATTAAAGAATTAAAAGAAGAAATAAAAATATACAGGAAAAACTTAGATGATGCAGAAGAAATTGCATCTACTTATGCAAAAGATATTGTTAAAATTGCAAGAAGAATTGAGTATGCTAGCATCTATCCACCAAATGCTCTTAATGAGATGCAAAGTGCAATCATTGAATTTGATAATCTGCAAAAATCTGAGCAAGGTGGCTTAAGATTAGTTGATATACTTTTATTTCCTGCGGGAACAATCGTTGCGAGCGGTCCTAGCTGCTCTGAACAAGGTTCTGGAAGATGGTTACCAAAACCATCTGATACATTAAATAAATTTATTTTAATGTCAAAACCTAGCGTCGGTTACAAAAATATTCCTCTGCTTTGGATTGACATGATGGATGTAAGTAAAATAATTGGATTTATTTTACCTGATTGGATAGCTGACATTCTACCTGGAGAATATCCTATACATACTAATGAAGGTGTTGTTAAACAAAATTTCAAAGGAAACGTTCTTAAAATTGTTACAGGTGATTTTAAATTATTTAAAATTCCAGTTCCTTATGGACATATTTGGGATTCATTTTTACGAGTATTTTTAGGACTAATTTTTGGAATTTTAATTGGAGTTCCTTTGGGATTGTTTATGGGTTTAAATAGATTTGCCAAGGGTTTCTTCGATCCTTTGATTGAACTTTACAGACCGGTGCCACCTTTAGCCTGGGCTCCACTTATTATATCTGTATTAGGTATCGACAATACCGGAAAAGTATTCTTATTATTTATGGTATCTTTATCCATAATGATTATTTCAGCAAGAGCTGGGGCTTCTGGAACTCAACTATCAAAAATTCATGCTGCTCATTCACTTGGCGCTTCGAAGAAACAAATATTAAGATATGTAATTTTTCCAAACTCTTTGCCTGAAATCTTAACTGGAATAAGAGTTGCTGTTGGTATGTGTTGGGGAACCCTTGTGGCAGCAGAATTTTTAGCAGGAACTACAGGAATAGGATTTGTTGAAAATGTTGCTAAGAAATACTTCCAATATGAAGTTATTTGGATAACAATATTTATCATGGGAATGCTGGGACTATTATTCGACGTTACATTAAGAAAAATAATCGATAAAACGATCCCATGGCGTGGAAAAGGTTAATATTTTTATTTTTATTTTTCTCTTCTATCTCAATCGCAGAAGAGCAAGAACTTAGTTTTAAAAAGATTCTTTCATTAAATGAACCTTGGGGATCTACATTCATAAATGACGATACATTATTAATTACTGAAAAGTCAGGTAAAATTAAATTAATTAATTTACTTAATAAAAATATTAAAGAAATAAATCATAATTTAAAAGTACTTGAATATGGTCAAGGAGGATTGCTTGATATTATTTTTAAAAATAATTCAGTTTGGGTTTCTTATACAGAAAAGAGAGATGGTTGGAAAACAAGCACTTCTATCGCCAAAGGAATGTTTGATGAAAAAAAAATTACTTTTAAAAATATTTTTCAAGCATTTCCACCAATAGACTCGATGTATCATTTTGGTTCAAGATTGGCCATTAAAGAGAATTATTTGTTCGCTTCTATTGGTGAAAGAGGCCAAGGTATGATTGCACAAGATCCATCTAAGCACCCTGGAAGTATTATAAGGATTCATTTGGATGGAAGCATTCCAATTGATAATCCAAAATTTTTAAATAAAAAAGATTGGTTGCCAGAAATTTATCAAATTGGAGTAAGAAATCCTCAGGGATTGACCTTGTCACCTTTTGATGGAAAAGTTTATATTAGCAACCATGGAGCCAAAGGTGGAGATTGGTTTGGCGAAGCTAAAATAGGAGAAAATTATGGATGGAAAATTTTAGGATGGGGAGGAACTAATTATACAGGAACAAAAATTGGCCCAAAATGGAAACCTGGATTTACAAAAGCAATTAAATATTGGGTTCCTTCAATTGCTACTAGTGCAATTACTATTTATAAAGGTAAAGAATTCGAGGAATGGAATAATTCTGCTCTAATTACATCATTAAAGGATAAATCACTTAGAAAATTAGAATTTTTGGACAAAAATAATGTTGAAGAAAACATTATATTTAAAAATAAAATAGGAAGAATAAGAGATATACAAATACATCCTTCTACTGGTAAGATATATTTTTTAAGTCAAGATGCGCTATGGTTAATGGAAAAAAATTAAATCAAATAATAATTAAAATTTTAAAAAAGAACGGGTTAAGTTCAAAACATGCAGCCATATGTTCAAAAGCTATAATAAATGCTGAATTGGTAGGAGCTCATTCTCACGGATTATCAAGACTTAAAATGTATTGTGATAGAATTCAAAAAAAAGTTATAAATCCAAAACCAAAAATAAAATTAAAAAAAATTTCTCCATCTATAATTCATATAGATGCAAACAACAGTATTGGTTTTGTTTCTGCAGAGATTGGGATGAAAAATGCAATAAAATGTGCCAAAAAAACTGGGTTTGGTTTAGTTGGAATTAAAAATAGTGGCCATTATGGACTTTCTGGTTATTATGCAGAGCAAGCTGTTAAAAAAAATTTAATTGTTTTTTGTTTTACGAATGCTCCTCCAGCAATAGCTCCTCACGGATCTAAAAAAAGTTTGTTTGGAACAAATCCAATTTGTTTTGGAACACCTACTTCATCAAAAATTCCTTTTATCTTAGATACTTCAGTTTCTGTAATTAATAGAGGTAAAATAAGAGTTGCTGCAAGAACAGGGAAAAAAATACCTGAAGGAGTTGCTCTAGATAAATTTGGCAAACCAACAA
>CACAHI010000007.1 GCA_902532225.1 uncultured Pelagibacteraceae bacterium | reverse complement strand
CATAAATACACTGATGCCGGTGTTGAAAAAGTTATTTTGGGAAGTGCAGCTATAAAAGATAAAATTTTTTTAAACCAAGCTTGTAAAAAATTTCCAAATAAAATTGCTTTAGGTTTGGATGCTAAAGATGGATATTTATCAGTATCAGGGTGGAAAGAAAATTCTAATCAATTAACTTTAGATTTTTTAAAAGAAGTAAATGATTATGGCGTTAGTAGATTGATTTATACCGATATTAATCGAGATGGCACAAAGCAAAGTCCGAATTTTGAAGAAACAGCAAAAGTTGCAGAGATATCGAATTGTCCTGTAATTATATCGGGAGGTGTTTCATCAATTAATGATATCAAAAAAGCAAAGGATTTAAAAAATATTGAAGGTATAATAGTTGGGAAAGCTATATATGATGGTGATATTGATTTAAAAGAGCTGGTTAAAGAAGATGCTTAAAAATAGAATAATACCCTGCTTAGACGTAAAGAATGGTCGTGTGGTTAAAGGTATTAATTTTGCAGATCTTAAAGATGCAGGTGATCCTGTAGAACAAGCAAAAATTTATAGTGAAGGAGGCGCTGATGAAATTTGTTTTTTAGATATCACAGCTTCCAATGAAAATAGAGATACTATTTACGAAGTAGTTAAAAAAACATCTAAGAAATGTTTTGTACCTTTAACAGTAGGAGGGGGTGTTAGAAGTATTGATGATATTAATAAGTTGCTTAATTGTGGAGCAGACAAAGTTTCAATTAATACCGCCGCAGTTCAAAATGCTAGTGTTGTATCTGAGAGTTCAAAGCAATTTGGATCTCAGTGTATTGTCGTTGCGATAGATGCAAAAAAAAAAGGAGAAATTTGGGAAGTATTCACTCACGGAGGAAGAAACAAAACCGGAATAAATGCATTAGAGTTTGTAAAGAAAATGGAAGATAGTGGAGCTGGGGAATTATTAGTTACTTCAATGGATAGAGATGGAACTCAGGTTGGTTATGATATTGATTTAATGTCCAAGATATCGTCCACGGTAAATATACCAGTTATTGCATCAGGTGGCGTTGGTAACTTAGATCATTTGGTAGATGGTATTAAATTAGGAAATGCCAATGCTGTTTTAGCAGCATCTATATTTCATTATGGAAAATATACCATTAAAGAGGCTAAAGAATATTTGAAATCAAAAAACGTTTTAGTAAGATTATAAAATGCTAAAAAATCTTGAAGAACTGTTAAAAACCATCAGAGATAGAAAGAATAATCCTAAAGAAAACTCATATACCAACAAACTTTTGGCAGATAAAAAATTGAGTGTTAGTAAAGTTAAAGAAGAAATCAATGAATTAATTGAGTCTGTAGAAAAGGATACAAATAAAATTCATGAGGCTACTGATGTCATTTACCATTTGTTGGTTTATTTAGAAGCTAATGAAATTAATATTGAGCATGTAATGGAAGAACTAAATAAAAGAAAAAAATGAAATTCTTGTGAGTAAAATAAAAATATTATTTTTCCTGATTTTAGCATTTGTTGTTTATAAAGGGGTAGTAGCATTCAAAAATTTTGAGATAGGAGTTGATGATAGGGTAGCGGAAATTGAAGAATTAGCGGATTTTGAAAAAGAAGGAGAAGTCATAGGCCTTATGATGTATTTAGGAGACCCACCAGAATTACAAGAACATCTATTTACTAAATCAAGATCAAAATGTTTGGAGTTAAAAGAAATAGCTGAGACATCTTCAAATGCGTATTATGAATGTGCGAAAGTTAATGCTGTTCTTAAAGGAAGAAAAATAGTAAGTGTGATTGAAGAAATAGAAGTTTTTGAATGAAGTACGATGATAACAATATTTTTGCAAAAATTATAAGAGGTGAAATCCCTTGCAAAAAAATTTATGAAGATGAGTTTGTTTTATCTTTCCATGATATAAATCCTCAAAAAAAAATTCATGCTTTAGTAATTCCAAAAGGCAAATATATTGACCTTGACGATTTTAGCTCTAAGGCTAAACCAGAAGAAATGGTAGGTTTATTAAAAGGGATTAATATAGTTGCAAAAAAGCTTGGAATTTCAACTGATGTAGGAAAGGGTTATCGAGCCCTTGCAAATATTAGTGAAGATGGAGGACAAGAAGTACCTCATCTACACTTCCATTTATTTGGTGGCGAAAAAATAGGCAAGATGGTTGAGTGAATAGACTAGTTGAAAGAAATTATTTGGAAATTAATTCTTTAAATGAACTAATTGAAACCATACCACCATCAAAAAATATAAAATTAGAACTTCTTAATCCTCCAGATTTTAATTTAAGCAAATTCTTTTATAAACAAATTGGAAAAAAATATCATTGGGTAGACAGATTAGATTGGTCTGATAATGCATGGATAAAATACACAGAAAATGAGAATGTCAAAACCTATATTTTAAAAGAAGCAGAGGAAATGGTGGGTTATTTTGAACAAGTACATCATGATAAAAAACAAGAAAGTGAAATAGCTTATTTAGGAATTTTAGAAGAGTATTTTGGTAAAAATTATGGCAGTTACCTACTGTCTGAGGCAATAAAAATATCTTTCAAAAATAATTCTAAAAGGGTTTGGGTTCATACCTGTTCTCTAGATCATAAAAATGCGTTAAAAAATTATCAAAAAAGAGGAATGAGAATATTTAAATCCGAAAAGATAAATTTTAATTTATAGCAGGTAAACGAAATAATTTTTTATCTATATTTTGATTTTTTTTTAAATCAAAAAGGCTGGTATTAACTTTATTTTGATACATATCCTCTGTTTGCCATCCCACCAAATTATAGTTATTAATATCAAAAAATAACTCTACTGATATATTTTCTTTTTTTATAGATAAAACATAAATATTATTTTTAGTATTTTTTTTTCGAGAATTTTCTAATTCATTTATCAAAAAACTTTTATCTAATAATATTCCCAATGGTGTTTTTTTTAATGGATAGTGATAGGTTTGATTGCTAGCTACATTTTTTACAACTAAAGATTTACCATTAGAAACTAATATTTTTTTCATTTTTAAATCATATGAACAAAAAATTTTTTTCGGGTATTCTATTGTGCATTTACCATATTGTTTTTTTCCATTTATAATTTGTTCAAAATTAAAAATTAAATTATTAGTAATTTTTAGATTTTTAATTATATTTTCTTTAATTGAAGCGTGCGAATTACTTAAAATAAAAAAAAAAAAAATTAATAAAAAGATATTTTTTTTCATTTTAAAACTTCTCTTTTTCCAACATGATTGGCTTTACTAACTATACCTTCAGATTCCATCATATCTATTATTCTAGCTGCCCTGTTATATCCTATTTGTAATTTTCTTTGTAAAAAAGACGTAGATGCTTTTCCCTCTGATTTAATTATTTCAAGAGCAGTTTGATAAAGTTCATCTTTGTTTTCATCTGATAAATTTGAATCTAGTTCTTTTTCATCAGCGAAACTTAATATTTCGTCTACATAATTTGGTTCTGCTTGTGATCTTAAAAAATTATTTATTTTTTCTATCTCAGTTTCTGAAACGAATGGAGCATGTATCCTTACTATTCTATTTGCTGAAGACATGTACAACATATCTCCTTTTCCCAATAATTGTTCTGCACCTTGTTCACCCAAAATTGTTCTACTATCTATTTTTGATGAAACCTGAAAAGAAATACGTGTTGGAAAGTTAGCTTTAATTGTACCTGTTATTACATCTACACTCGGTCTTTGGGTCGCCATTATAATATGAATTCCAGCTGCTCTAGCCATTTGTGAGAGTTTTTGGATATAACCTTCAATTTCTTTACCTGCTACTAACATTAAATCGGACATCTCATCTACAATTACAATAATAAAAGGCATCGGTAATTTGTGTTTTTTGTTGTATCCGTCAATGTTTTTAACACCCACGCGAGTCATAAGCCTGTAACGATTTTCCATTTCTTTAACTACCCAACCTAAAACGGCTGTAGCCCTTTTTGCTTCTGTAATGACTGGACAAAGCAGATGAGGTATCCCTTCGTAAGTAGAAAGTTCTAACATTTTAGGATCTATAAGAATGAACTTACAAATATCTGGTTTATGTTTGTAAAGAAGAGATAATATTATTGTATTTATACATACTGACTTGCCTGATCCAGTTGTACCTGCAATTAGTAGATGTGGCATTGCACTTAGATCACTAACAATAGGAACTCCAGAAATACTTTTTCCTAGTGCAATAGGTAGTTTGTTGTCACTTTTATTAAAGGAAGAATTAGATATAATTTCGCTTAAGTAAACATTTTCTCTTGAAGAATTTGGTAATTCGATACCTATTGTACTGCTACCTGGAATAACTGAAATTCTGGCGGATTCTGAACTTGTATTTCTTGCAATATCTTCAGATAAATTTATTATTTTTGAAACTTTAATACCCGCAGCTGGTTCAAATTCATTTAGTGTCACAACTGGTCCTTGGCTAATTTTTTTTATTTTGCCTTCCACACCAAAATCTAAAAGTATTTTTTCAAGAGTATCTGCGTCTATTGTATTTAAAAGATTATTTTTTTCTTTTTTAGTTGGATATTTTAAAAAATCTAAAGAAGGCAATTTAAATTTGTTTTTTATACTCCCATGGTTTTTTGAGGAAAAAGGTAAGTTTTCTTGTATTCTTGATTCACTAACTTTTTCTTTTTCTTCTAGGTCAATTGATGTTGCTTGACTTATTCCAATATTGTTTTGGGTGTTTTTTTTGAAAAAATTGATAGCAAAATTTATAGACGATAATAGACTTTTAATACTTATTTTAAAACTAAATATAAATAAGAGTACAGTTGTTAATATTAAAATGTAGTAAATAATTTGTTCATTTAAATAAATTATTTTACCTAAAAATAACTCATTAAAAAATTTACCAATGAATCCACCATTTCCATTAACACTAAATTTAAATGAAATTTGATAAAAATAATCAAAAAAAACTGATCCAGATAATAAAGATAAGATTAAAAAAAATAAGTTTTCAATAATGATAGAAATTTTTTTTATCAAAATAAGATTTAAACCCGTTAAAAAAAAATTCAAAGGTATTAAATAAACAATTAATCCAAGGCTTTGAAATAAAATATCCGCAGTGTAGCTTCCGCGAAAACCCATGAAATTTTTTATTTCCTGTCTATCTGAAATTATAAAATTCGGATCTTCTGGAGCATAAGATATTAAGGCCAGTAAAAAGAAACTAGATATTAATATAAACAATATGCCGGTTAATTCTATAAGCCTAAGTGAAAGAAAATTGGCTATTTTTTGTGAATAAATATTAATGTTCATTTAAAAGTTAGATTTGTCACTTTGTATCATTTAATAATTGTTGTTAAAATATATTTTAATTATGAATATTTGCCTAATAGGAAAAAACATATCCAATTTATTATTAGCTAAAACTCTTGATAATCAAGGTATATATTTTGATTTATTCTATTCAGATAAAAATAATTTATCTAAAATGGAGACCAGAACTATAGGAATTACCGAAGATAATATTAATTTTATAAGCAGTAATATAAAAAACTTAAAAAATTATTCTTGGAATGTTGATAATATTAAAATTTATACAGAAAGAGATATAAATTATGAAACCCTAAATTTTAATTCAGAGAAAAAATTTCATTTTTCAATAATTAAATATTTCAACCTTTATAAATTGCTTGAGAGAAATTTGAAAAAGTCCAAAAATTTTAAAACTTTTTTTGTTTCAAAAAAAAAAATAAATCAAATTATAAAAAATAAAAAGTATGATTTAATAATTAACTCAGATTTTAAAAATCAAATTTCAAAAAAATATTTTTATAAAAAATATTCCAAAAACTATAATTCTACTGCGTATACTACTATTATTAACCATAAATTATGTAAAAATAAATCTGCAACACAAATTTTTACTAAGTTTGGGCCTTTAGCTTTTTTACCAATATCAAAAAAGAAAACATCTTTAGTTTTTTCTATTGAGAATAAAAATTCCGATATGAATTTTAATAATATTTCAAAATTAATTAAACATTATAATAAAAAATATATTATTAAAAACTTCGAAAACTTCGAAAATTTTGAATTGAAATTTTCTACTTTGAGAAAATATTATTTTAAAAATATAATTTGCTTAGGCGACAATCTTCACCAAGTGCACCCTTTAGCTGGACAAGGATTTAATATGACTATAAGAGATATAAAAATATTTTCTGAAATAATTAAGGCAAGATTAAATTTAGGTCTTCCACTAGATGTATCTGTTTTAGATGAATTTGAAAAAAAAGTTAAGCATTTAAATTTTTCATTTTCAAAAGGAATAGATTTTATTTATGAATTTTTTAAAATTGACAATAAATTTAAAAATAAAATATCAAATTTTTTTATTGGACCTTTAAAAAACAATAATCAATTTAAAAAGTTTTCTACTAAAATAGCTAACAGAGGATTAAATTTTTAATTATTGAAGTGTTTTATTATTAAAATTATCCATTAAATAAGTATTTGAAATCTCTTCTAATTTTTTTTTTCTAGACTGTATATCGATTGTCTCTAAAAGAATTTGTTTTTCTTCCATTGTGAAAGGAGATGCCATTGATAACGTATTTATTGTTAAATCAAGACTTTGTTTTTCTAATTCTTTCCAATCAATTAAATAACCTTGTTTTTTAAATATTGATTTAATATTTTTAAATATCAATTCAAGATCAGAAAATTTTAAATCTTCTTTTTTGTCAGTTAAATCTTTTGAATAATTTTTATAATTTACAATGCACTCTCTATAAAGTTTTTTTGAAATCTCTTCTTGTAAAACCTCAAATCTAGAAATCCCATTTATAACAATAAGATATCTTCCGTCTTTTGTTTCATTAAAACTAGTGATTTTTCCCAAGCATCCAACATCATATAATGAATTTGATAAATCAGAACTTTTTTTTGGCTGTATCATTCCAATCATGCGATTACTTTTCATACTGTCATCTATCATTTGGATATATCTAGGTTCAAATATATTTAATGGCACGGTAGTTTCTGGAAAAATAATAAAATTTGATAAGGGAAAAATTGGAATTTTTTCTGGTAGATCGTTAATTTTTTTCATTACTAATTGTAGCAAAATTTATAAAAATTTCTATATTTCTAATATTTAAATTTAAGTAACCAATCTTTAAATGTGTCATTTAATATTTTTTTTTCATTAGTAGAAAATTCTGTTGACCAGCTAGTAGATCTACTTTGAGAAATATGACCAGTTTGAAATCCGGTACTTGTGTCAAATGCTCGCGTTTCTTCATTAATACTAAGTTTTTTTGATACAAAAACTATTTCTTTTTTGTCAAGTTTTGTTTTTTTTAAAATTTTATCATTTATTTCATTATTTTTATTCTCTATAATTTTTATTACATTATCACGGGAATATTTTTTGGAAATTTCAACTGCTTGACTATGAGTAATACTAACATTTAAAAATTTTGAAATATTTAAAATTATTTCAGTAGATTCTTTTTCAATGTTCTCATATTTTATCAGAATTAAGTAATTATTTTTAAAATATTGATATGTATTAGTAAAATCTATTAAAGATTTTGTAACTTTAAAAGATCGGTTAAAATCAGTTTTCATAAATTTTTTATATGATAGACATAAATCTCTTGGATCTCTTATAGAAGTTATAATTTTTGAACGAATTAAATCAGGTTTTAAAATGCTGTGTGTTTTTAAAACATATTTTATATTTTCATTATTTTGATTGATTGCTTTGTCGCGGTAAATTTTGAACATTTCATTATCTTTTTGTGGAACTATAGATGGTTCAACAGTAAATCCTAAAATTCTATATATTTCTCTTGTAACATTAAATATCCAGGTAGACCCAGTTCTTGGAGTTGTAGATATCCAAATTGTATTAATATTTTTCATTTAATATAAATATTATTAATACTTTTTTAATAAATAAGAAGAGTTCAAGATAATAAATAAATTTTTATTATTACTTGCAATACAAAAAGCTCTATCTATAATCGTTTTTTTGATAAGCGGGCATAGCTCAGTGGTAGAGCGTCTCGTTGCCAACGAGAAGGTCGTGGGTTCGAATCTCATTGCCCGCTCCAAAGTATTTATTTTGAAAATATGAATGATTTAGCAAATAAAAAATGTATTCCATGTGAAGGTGGAATTCCAAATTTTGATATTACAGAAATTCATAAATATTTAAAGATGGTTGATGGCTGGAAAGTAGAAAAAGATGAATCAGATATTTATTATTTAATAAAAGAATTTAAATTTAAAAATTTTATAGAAAGTCAAAATTTTATTAACAAAGTAGGAGATATTGCAGAAAAAGAAGGTCATCATCCAGACATATGGTTTGGTTGGGGATATGCCAAAATAAAGATTTTCACTCATGCGATTAAAGGTCTGCATGAAAGTGATTTCATTTTAGCTGCCAAGGTAGATAAAATAGTTTAATGATTAAAATGTCTAGTTTTCGAAAATACTAATATCGTACCTGTTTGATCTGCAAATTTTATTATTTCTTTGTCATTAACTGATCCTGAAGGCTGAATTACTGCGCAAACTCCAGATTGAATTAAACTTTCTAAACCATCTACGAAAGGAAAAAAAGCATCCGAAGCTGCAACAAGTTCATTACTATTATTAATTTTTTGAAATTTTTTCATTTTATCAATTGCAATTTTACAACTATCTAATCTACTTGGTTGGCCAGAACCAATACCAACTGTTGTTTCATCCTTTACTAAAACAACTGCATTTGATTTTACGTATTTTGAGATATTAAATGCAAAAATAAGATTTTTTAATATTTTTCTGCTTGGCTTAACTTTAGATACTACCTTAAAGTTTTTTTTGTTAAAAATTTTTGTATCTGGAGTCTGAATTAAAAAAGTATCAAAATTTGATTTAATATTTATAATATTTTCTTTATTAAGATTATTAGCATTTATTATTCTTAAATTTTTTTTATTTTTCAATACTTTTAAAGCTTTCTTTTCAAAACCATTAGCAACAACTACTTCTAAAAACATTTTATTTATTTCTTTAGCAAGACTTTCATTTATTTTAAAATTAAATGAAACTACCCCTCCAAAAGCACTTATAGGGTCACATGAAAGAGCTAAACGGTAACTTTTAATTTTATTATTATTGATGGAAATACCACATGGATTTGTGTGTTTTACAATTACAGTACCTTTTCCTTTTGGAAGTGATTTTGAAATAAATAGTGCAGAAAATATGTCGTTATAGTTGTTATAACTTAATTTTTTTCCACCAATTTGATTTAAACTTAATTTTTTTTTAATTGAATAAATGGCTGCTTCTTGATGTGGATTTTCACCATATCTTAATTTATCTATTAAATTCCCGAAGATTAATTTTTTTTTTGGAAATTCATTGCAAGTTACTTTTGTAAAATAGTTTGCAATAACAGAGTCATAAAATGCTGTTTCCCCGAACGCATTTTCAGACATTTCTTGTCTAAATCTCAATGAAGTATTTCCATTAAATTTGTTTAACTCATTAATTAAATTATCATATTGTTGAGGGTTTGTTATTACTGTAACATCATTATAGTTTTTTGCTGCTGCCCGAACCATTGTTGGTCCACCAATATCAATATTTTCAATAATTTTTTCATGATTTTTTGAAGTTTCTAAATTTTTTTCAAAAGGATAAAAATTAACTATAACAAGGTCAATTTCATTGAAACTATTTTTCCTTAAATCTTTAATATGAGATTTATCTTTTCTTTTGCTCAATATACCGGCATGCACCTTAGGATGAAGAGTTTTGACTCTTCCATTAAGAATTTCAGGTGTATTGGTATAATTAGATATTTTTTCACAATTAAACCCCAATCTTGTAATTTCTTTATAAGTTCCTCCTGAGCTTATTAATTTAATTTTAAATTTTTTTAAATTATGTAAAATTTTTTTTAAATTACTTTTATCTGATACTGAAATTATAGCTCTTTTTATTTTTTTCATTATATTTTTTCAATTGTCCAACTTATAACTTGATCTTCTTTTTGAGTAGTTCCCGAAATGAATATATTTTGATTTTCAACAAAAGAATTTTTATTACCAAAATACAATCCACTTTCAACATCAATTAAATGATTATTAGCTGAAAATTTCCAACCTGAGTTCTCCAATTCAATTAGCATAACATTACCGTCCTGAGTTTTAGTAACTTTTGATTTTGGCAATAAATGGAAGCGGATTTCGAAATTGGTTGATTTAAAGTTTTTTTTCTTAATTAATTTATCAAAACCAATTAATTTATTATTATTTGGATAAAATTCTATTTTACGCTCATGAATGGTACCATATCTTTTTTGATATCCGTCATGGGATGCAGTTAAGCTTAATACATTTTTTTCATTAATTATTTTTTTATTTAAAATTTTAAAATTTTTTTTTATTTTTGAGCAACCATTTATCTCCTTTTTAAATTTAGTTATTGAAGTATTATCTAAAATTAATGTTGAGTGAGTGGCTGTCGATCTTGAAATACTGTTTAAACGATGTTTATAGTTTTGAAAGTAACCAGAATTACATATTACTTTTTCTTTTGCACAACTTAATTCAAAAGATAAAGTACCGGATTGATAATTGTTAGAAAACTCTTTATCTGGATTTGAACCAATATCCGTAGCAATTGAAATATTTTTATTTTTTAATATTGCATATCCACCTATTTCATTTGTCTCACTTTTAAATTTATATCCATGAAATTGAAGATATTTATCAAAGTCTGAATAATCAGCATCATGATTGCCATTAAACAATAGAGATAATTTAGTATTTTGCCATAATAAATTATATCCTTTGCCTAAGTAGAATATAATTTCGTTAATATATTCAGGAATTGAATTTTGGGATTCTTTTAAAAGTTCTCTTATTAAAACAAAATATTTTAAATAAAATATTAATTGTCTTAAACTTCTAGATTTTGGAAAGTTTTCATTGTTGAAAGAATATTTTTTTATTTCTTTAAGTAAATTTAATCCATAAGCAATATATTTTTCATCTTTAAAGCAGAGTCCAGATAAAATTATTGCAGTACAACCTATCATTTTATCATCAACATGATCTGATCTATTGATTTCATAAATTAAATGATTGATTTGTTTTTGTATTATAGAGATAAATTGATATTTATAATTTGCATCGCCATCTTCGTAAGTTAATTTTGAATTTGAGATCCAAGAAATTACTCTTTTTGATAATATATCAATTTCCCAGTTCTTGTTATTATAATTTTCATTTTTGTCTATCCAATTTTTAATAATTGATTGAGTGATTTTTTTTGAAGATTTTAAATCAATTGTAAATAACCAAAAAAAATTATGCAATTTTTTGTAGTCAGATTCTTTAAGATTATTTTTTTCCCAAATTGAGTTTAAATGAAAATCTTCTATGTTTTTTCTTTTTTTATCATACTTAATTAAACAAGAAAGAATACTTAAGCTTGGTTTATACTCTAGTGATTTTTTATTTATTTTTGATATTTTTTTATTATAAAAAGATGACTTTAAATATAACTTTCTTACATTTCTTATAATATAAAAAAAAAATTCATTAATAAAATTAAAAGAATTTTTCAAAACCATTTATTAAGCTGTTCTTAGAGTTTTAATATTTTTTTCAATATCTCCATTATTTTCTTTAAAAATTGTTGTTCCCGAAACAAGTATACTTGCTCCAGCATCTAAAACTTTTTTAGCATTTGAAAAGTTAATTCCGCCATCAACTTCAATATCAAAATTTAAATTTTTATCTTTTTTAATATTATCCAAATCTTTTATTTTTTTAATGGTTTCTGGCATAAATTTTTGTCCACCAAAGCCAGGATAAACACTCATAATTAAAATTAAATCTATTTTATCTAAATACTCTAAAACTACATTCAATTCAGTATTTGGATTTAAAGACACGCCTACTTTTTTTTTAAAACTTTTTATATGGTTAATTGACTCACTTAAATTTTCAGTAGCTTCAGGGTGAATTGTAATTATATCTGCTCCAGCATCAGCATAATCCTTGATGTATTTATGAACAGGATCTATCATCAAATGAACATCAAATGGAAGTTTGGTTTTTTCTCTTAAATTTTTTATAACAGGCGGACCTATTGTTAGATTTGGAACAAAATGACCATCCATAACATCGACGTGTATCATGTCAGCACCTCCTTGCTCTAGTCTTTTAATCTCATTGCCTAATTCACTAAAATTAGCAGAAAGTATTGAAGGTGATATTTTTATTTTTTTCATTGATTACCATTTTAGTAGTATCAATTTTGCTTTTTAATTTGAATTAATTTTTACCAAAAATTTGATAAATTTGTATCGCAATTTCGCTTTCTAGAGGAAATGAGAGCATTCCCATCACAGAATATCCCAATAGATAAGGCATAAGATAGAATCTAAACATATAAAAAAACCAAGCTACATAAAGTGGAATAAGAGGCCTTATTATAAATGAGGGTGTTATGGGCTTGAATAAATTTATTAGTGGATCAGTGAGTTTTACAAAAACTTTCATGAAAAAAAATTCAGAGTCTTCTCTTTGAAAAATATTCATCGCAACTCTTCCAATTAATGTCCACATTATCATACCCATTACATAATCAATTAAATAAACTAATGGATGAAAATTTGCGGACATTAAAAATCTTTGAATTAAAAGGGGCGATAAAAATCGCCCCTTTAAAATGAAATTATTTAGTGTTGTTTTCCAAGTACTGTTCTACCGCTAGGTATACGTACTTCGTCAACCATTCTTTGAGTTGCAGCATCTGGTGCTTTAGTCATTAAACTAACAACCACCATAGATACTAAACTAACTAATGATCCAACTATTCCGAATGTAAGTTGAGTTACACCCCAGAATCCAGCTCCACCATTTCGTACCCAAATTAGATACGCGGTACCAGAAGCTAAACCTAAAAGCATTCCTGCAACAGCACCCGGTGCATTTGCTCTCTTCCACCATACACCTAGTACAAGTGGGAAGAATAATCCTGACATTGCAAAGTCAAAAGCCCAGATAACCGAACCTAAGATGCCTTGAATCTCAAGAGCAGCAATAGATGCTCCAGCGAAACCAATTATGAAAAGTAATACCCTTGCAACAATTAGTCTTTTTGCTGTTTCTGCTTTAGGGTCAATGATCTTGTAGTATAAGTCATGAGATAAAGCATTCGCAATTGCTAGAACTAATCCATCCGCAGTTGACATGGCAGCAGCCATACCACCAGCAGCAACTAGTCCTGAAATTACATATGGTAATCCAGCGATCTCTGGCGTAGCTAATACAACAGCTTTACCACCCATGAAAAACTCGTTTAAGTCAAGAGTTCCATTTCCGTTAAAGTCGCTAACAAACATTAAATTTGCTTGGTTCCAGTTTTGGTACCAGTCTAATGCTTGAACTTCAGATATTGATTTACCAATAATTCCTGTTGCTAAGTTTGGATCCATTAATGATAGTTTTGA
Source organism: uncultured Pelagibacteraceae bacterium (assembly GCA_902532225.1). Taxonomy (GTDB): domain Bacteria; phylum Pseudomonadota; class Alphaproteobacteria; order Pelagibacterales; family Pelagibacteraceae; genus Pelagibacter. Next base: position 30,413 of record CACAHI010000007.1, on the reverse strand, counting down.
TAACGTAGCTAACATCGGCGCTGAAGAGTAAAGTAGGAATATAAAGAACAATGACCAACCTACTGATCTTCTAGCTGATTTTACACTTGGCGTAGTAAAATATCTCATCATAACGTGAGGTAATGAAGCTGTTCCAGCCATCATACAAACCGCTAATGAGATAAATGCCCAAGGTGTAGCATTAACCGAAGAGTGAGCTTTAGTTATTCCTGCTAAGCCTTTTGGAACTGTAGCTAAGTCAGCTGCAGAATTTTTAACTGTTCCTAAACCAAATTGGCTTTCTAGTTCAGCAATTCTTGCAACTTCATCTGCTAACATAAAGTGAGGAAAGAATCCTGCACCCATTTTATTACTAATCCAAAATACAGGTATTAAGTATGCTATGATTAGAACGATATATTGTGCAACCTGTGTCCAAGTTACCGCTCTCATTCCACCAAGCATTGAACAAATTAATATACTTGCTAATCCAATATACACTGCTATTCCAAATGGAATGTCTAGCGCTACTGAAGCAATTGTTCCTGTCGCATTAATCTGTGCAGTCACATAAGTGAATGAAGCAACCGTTAATACTATAACAGCACTTACCCTTGCTAAGTTACCACCATATCTTGTACCTATAAAATCCGGAACTGTATAACATCCAAATTTTCTAAGGTAAGGCGCTAACAAAGATGCAACTAATACATATCCACCAGTCCATCCAACTAGTAGTGCCATATAACCGTAACCTTTAAAATAAATACCACCAGCCATTGCAACAAATGACGCACCAGACATCCAGTCTGCTGCAGTTGCCATTCCGTTGAATACCGTTGGAACTTGTCTTCCAGCTACGTAATACGCATCCAGCTGAAGTGTTCTTGATAAATAACCAATTAATGCATAAATACCAACTGTAAATGCAACGAAACAGATACCTATCAATTTCGCTGACATTCCAGCAGACTCTGCTATTGCCATTAAGATTATGAAACCAAGGAAACCACCAGTATATATTCCATATATCTTAGGTAAATTATCTATAAATTTTCCTTTAATCATTTTAGTCATCCTCTCTTTCGGTATAACCAAATTCTTCATCTATTTTTTCTTGTCTATTTGCAAACCAGAAAATTAGTATTACAAAAATTCCAAGTGACCCTTGACATGTCATGTAATATGACAATGGATATCCTAAAGGTCTAAAGCTAGATGCTTCCATTTCGGCACCAAAGAAAAAGATGCCAATTGAGAATACAAACCAGATTGCTAAAGTAACAAAAAGCAAACCTCTAGTTTTTTCCCAATGTTTTGCTTGTTTTGACATTTTTTTTCTCCCTATAGTTTAAAAAAAATGAGCATACTTATTATTGAACAATATGAAACCCTTAAAAACCCTAGTATTAATAGGGGTTATATAATATAAAACAACTTTAACTAGAAAATGGCTCTCAAGTATAGATTTAACTTAAAAGATATAAAAGTTGATGATTTTAAGATTTATTTATTATCTTTGTTTAAAGCTTTTATACCGAAAAAAAAAATTAAAAATATCCAAGATCTAAAAGAATTTATTCAAAAAAAATCTGCGTGGGTATCACAAGTAACCCTGTACAATTATTTAAAAACAAGAATGGGTACAAAGTATGTTTTGCACTTTGATAATGAGGTATTGCTAGGATCGATTAACAAAGCTAAATGGAATATTTATGCTGTTGCTTTACAGGATCTCACTTTTTTTTGTTTTTCATATTTAAATGTTTTTTTTGATTATCAAGATACTGATAAAGCAAAAGTGATTTATGAAAACATACTAGATGATGAAAAATTAAATGGAATGCCATTTGATATAATTGAAAAAGGAAAAAAAAATTTTGATGAAAGACTAAAAAAAATAAATTGGAAAACTCATTGTGATAACTTACCATTTAATGATAGTGCCTTATCCTTATACGAGTGGGCTCCTATAGCTGATGAGTTAAAAACTTTAGACAGGAAAATAGTTTTAAATTCTATGATATTAAAATGGGATAATATTCAAAATGAATTTATAAAATTAATTAAATTTTAAGTATTTTTTCTATTATCTACTAAACTTTTTACAACACTTGGATCTGCTAAAGTAGTAGTATCACCAAGTTGTTCATGCTCATTAGCAGCAATTTTTCTTAAAATTCTTCTCATTATTTTCCCAGATCTTGTTTTTGGTAGTCCAGGCGCAAACTGAATAAAATCTGGTGTAGCAATTGGTCCAATTTGTTTTCTTACCCAAAGTTTAAGTTCTCTTTCAAGGTCTCCATTTGGGTTTTCTCCAACATTTAAAGTTACATAACAATATAATCCATTTCCTTTTATATCATGTGGGTATCCAACAACAGCTGCTTCAGCCACCTTTGAATGAGCTACAAAAGCACTTTCTATTTCTGCTGTTCCTAGGTTGTGTCCAGAGACAATTATTACATCATCCACTCTACCAGTTATCCAATAGTATCCATCTTTATCTCTTCTGCATCCATCACCAGTAAAATATTTTCCGTCAAATTGCGAAAAATATGTTTCTATAAATCTATTATGATCTCCGTAAACTGTCCTCATTTGTCCAGGCCAAGATTGGGATATACATAGTCTTCCCTGACACTCACCTTTTAGAACCTTTCCATCTTTATCAACTATCGCAGGTTTAATTCCATAAAAAGGCTTTGTTGCTGATCCTGGTTTTAAATCTATGGCACCTGTTTGAGGACTTATCATAATTCCACCAGTCTCAGTCTGCCACCAGGTATCTACTATTGGGCATTTTGATTCACCAACAGTTTTATAATACCATAACCAAGCTTCCGGATTTATTGGTTCGCCAACTGTACCAAGTAATTTTAAAGATTTTCTTGAAGTTTTTTTAACAGGTTTTTCTCCTTCTCTCATTAGTGCTCTAATTGCTGTCGGTGCAGTATAAAAAATATTTACTTTGTATTTGTCAACTATCTGCCACCATCTAGAAGTATCAGGATAAGTTGGAATACCTTCAAACATGATTGTTGTTGCTCCATTTGCTAACGGACCGTAAATTATATAGCTGTGTCCCGTTATCCAACCTATGTCAGCTGTACACCAATAAATATCTTTAGGTTTGTAATTAAAAATATATTCATGTGTCATTGAAGCATAAACCATGTAACCCCCTGTTGTATGCATCACACCTTTTGGTTTTCCAGTGGAGCCAGATGTATAAAGTATAAATAGAGGATCTTCTGCGTTCATCTCTTCAGGAGGACAATGAGAGGATGCTTTTTTAACTATTTCATGATACCAAACATCTCGACTTTCATCCCAATTAATTCTGTTACCTGTTCTTTTTACTACAATACATTTTTTTACATTTGTACAATTAACCAATGCTTCATCGGTAATAGATTTCAAAGGAATTATTTTTCCACCTCTTATACCTTCATCAGCAGTTACTACATAATCAGATTTACAATCATTAATTCTGCCAGCAATACTATCTGGGGAAAATCCTCCAAAAATAATTGAATGAATCGCTCCAATTCTTGCACAAGCTAGCATAGTGTATGCTAACTCTGGAATCATTGTCATATAAATTGTTACTCTGTCTCCTTTTTTGACACCTACATCCTTCAAGGCATTAGCAGTTTTTGAAACTTCTTGATGTAACTGTTTATAAGTAATTTTTTTTTGTATTTTTGGATCGTCCCCAACCCAGATGATAGCGTTTTTGTTCTTATTTTTTTTTAAATGTCTATCTATACAATTTGCTGAAGCATTTAATACACCATCATAAAACCATTTAATATGAACATCTGATTTACTATATTTTACATCTTTTATTTTAGTGTAAGGTTTAATCCAATCTATTCTTTTACCTTCTTTTTTCCAAAATCCATCATTATCTTTTATGGATTGCTTATATTTTTTTTGATATTCTTTATTATTAACAGTTGCTTTTGAGACCCAATCTTTTTTTGTTTTAAAAATTAGTTCATTATTGTCAATTTTCTTCTTTATTTTTTTTACTAATTTTCTTTTCTTTTTTTTTTTCTTGGGCATTTCTAAGTTTTACTCATTTTATTCAAAATTTTCCAGCATTTAGAATCTATTGGCATTACTGATAATCTGCTTTGTTTTATTAATGAAAGACCTTGAAGGCTTGTTTTTTTTTTGATGTTTTCAAGTGTAATTGTATTTTTTAATTTTTTTTTGAACTTCACTTTTACTGCAACAAATTTTTTTTTTTTATCACTCGGATCAATAAAAGCAGATCTTATAACTTTAACAATTCCAACAATTTCTTTTCCTATGTTTGAATGATAAAAAAAACAAAGATCTCCTATTTTCATTTTTTTTAAATTATTTGCAGCTTGATAATTTCTTACACCATCCCAAACTATTCCTTTTTCTCCAGCTTTTTCCTGTTGATCAATTGACCATACATCCGGTTCAGATTTTAATAACCAATAATTCATTATAATTTTACTCCTGCTCCTTTTAAAAATTTAGCATCTTTGTCTAGGGCCCATCTAGGATTAGGTTTAAAATCTAATTTATCAAATAATTTTAATTTATATTTTTCTATACCAACCATAGCTATCATTGCTGCATTGTCGCTACATAAACTTAATTCTGGGAATATAGTTTTAAAATCATATTCTTTACTTAATTTGTTTAATATATTTCTAATTCCTTTGTTAGCAGCAACTCCTCCAGCTATTACAAAATTTCTATCATTGTTTTTTTTTAAATATTCGCCAAAAGCAATTTTTGTTTTTTCATAAAGTATTTCTTCTATAGTTTTTTGAAACGAGGCTGCTAGATCAAATTTTTCTTGCTCATTTTTTATGTTTTTTGTTATTCTAAGTATTGCCGTTTTTAAACCTGCAAATGACAAATTACATCCACCTTTATTAATGATTGGTTTAGGTAGTTTAAATTTATTCGGGTCACCCTTTTCTGAAAGTTTTTCAATTTTAGGTCCACCAGGAAAATCTATTCCTAGAAGTTTTGCAGTTTTGTCATATGCTTCTCCTAAAGCATCATCAATTGTTGTTCCTAACCTTTTATATTGACCAAGTCCTTCAACTGATAAATATTGAGTGTGACCTCCAGAAATTAACAATAGTAAATATGGATATTCTAATTTTGAATTTATTTTAGGGCTTAGCGCATGCCCCTCTAAATGATTTACTACTATTAAAGGTTTATTTATTGAAGATGCCAACCCCTTTGCAAAGTTTAAACCTACTGATAAACAAACAATTAATCCTGGTCCAGCAGTAACTGCTATAGCATCAATGTCACTTATTTTTATTTTACTTTCATTCAAGGCTTTTTTTGTGATCAAATCTATTTTTTCTAAATGAGATCTTGCAGCCAATTCTGGAACTACACCTCCAAATTCTTTGTGTACCTCAAATTGACTTGATACGATATTTGACAAAATTTTTGCATTACCATTTTCGCCATCTTGTAAAACAGCTACTGCGGTCTCGTCACAACTGGACTCAACCCCTAAGATTATTGGTTTTTTTGTCATAAATTTTTTTTTTTAATTAATACAATTAAACTATAACTATTAAATATAAATAAAATTTATAAAAATGAAAAAAATAACTATTGGGTCCAGAGGAAGCAAATTAGCGTTGATTTATGCAGAACGTGTTAAAAAAGAGATTCAAAAATTTTATAAAGATCACATTGAAATAAAAACAATCGTTACGTCTGGAGATAAAAATCAAAAAGATCGGTTGTCAGATTTAGGTGGAAAGGGATTGTTTTCAAAAAATATTGAGATCGAGCTTTTAGAAAATAAAATTGATTTAGCGGTACATGCCTTAAAAGACATGCCTTCACTTGAAACAAAAGGACTTCTTACTGATTGTTTTTTAAAAAGAAATGATCCAAATGAAATTCTAATAAGTAAAAATAATATTAAATTTAATAAATTAAAATCCAGTTCTGTAGTAGGAACTTCATCTTTTAGAAGAGAATTTCAATTAAAAAATAAAAGAGAAGATTTAAATTTTAAACTTATACGAGGAAATGTTGATACAAGAATAAAAAAACTTAACGAAGGTAAATATGATGCAATAATTTTATCTAAAGCAGGAATAAAATCTCTGAACTTAATGGATTATATAACAGAAGAATTTTCAACAGATGATGTAATCCCAAGTGTTGGACAAGGAGCTATAGCTATTCAATGTAGATCAAGTGATAATGATATGATTAAATTTTTAAAAAAAATTAATCACATGGAAACCCATATTTGTGTAACAGCTGAGAGAGAAGTATTAAAAATACTTGAGGGAGATTGTGAAACAGCTGTTGGGGCTATTTCAAAAATAGAAGGAAATAATATCTATATTTCCGCTGAACTTTTTTCTATTGATGGAAAAGAAAGGTACTATTTTAAGTCTTCAAAAAATATTAATCTTTCAAAAGATTTAGGAAAAGAAGTGGGTAAAATTTTAAAAGAACAATCAAAGGGATCATATAAAAAATAATTATGCATATTCTACTTACAAGACCGTTAGAAGATTCAAAAGATTTAATTGTAAAATTTAAATCGTTAGGACATTCAGTATCTCATTTACCAGTTATTGAAATTAAAAAAATTGAGCATGAAGAATTAAATTATTCCGAATATAAAGCTATTATTTTTACTAGTTCAAATGCAGTAAAAAATTTAAATTCTAAAAATATTGATAAAAAAATTTATTGTTTTTGTGTAGGTAGTGTAACAGAAAAATTTGCTAAGAAAAATGGTTATCAAAATATTTATTCGGCAGATGGAAATGTAAATAATTTAAAAGAAATAATTTTACAAAATTATATAAATAAAAAGGATAAATTACTTTATGTTAGTGGAGAAATCATATCTTCAAATTTGGAGAAAGATTTAATTTCGGAAGGATATTCAGTTAAAAGATTAATAAATTATTCAGTTAAGCCAGTTGAAATTTTTGAAGAAAACTTTATTAAGCAGCTAAAATCTTCTATGCCAGAAATTGTATATGTTTATTCAGAAAATAGTGCTAAAAATTTTCTTAGCGTTATAAAAAAGTATGAATTAGTTGACTATTGGATGAATACTAATTTAATGTGCATCGGAGAAAAAACATCTGCAGTATTAAATGAACTTAAATGGAAAAAGATATTTTTGTTTAATCCTGGAGAAGAAGAATTTTTGTTATATAAAATTTAATTATGGAAATATTTAATAATTTTAAAGAACTATTCTTGTCCGTCTGGAAAAAAGGAATTCTTGGCGTAGATATTATGGAAATATTTATAGGGGTAGGAATATTTTTCATATTTTTGATTTTTAGAGGACTAATAAGCAAACTAATTATAAAAAGACTAGAGGGAATAGCAAAAAAGACAAAAAATAAACTTGATGACTCTTTTGTTCAAGCCATGGAGGGGCCTGCAAGATTTTTACCTATAGTTATAGGTTTTTTTATTGCCAGTTATTACATGTCATTCTCAGAAGATAATAGAGCAATTGTTGATACTATTAATAGAACTTTAATAACTATTTTTATTTTTTGGGTGATGCATCAAGTTATTGAGCCAATTTCATATGTTTTAAGTGGATTAAATAAAATTTTAACAAGAGAATTGATTGGCTGGATAATTAAGTCATTAAAGATTTTAATTTTTATTTTAGGTTTAGCAGCAGTTCTTGAATTATGGGGGATCAAGATTGGACCAATAATTGCTGGATTAGGTTTGTTTGGAGTTGCAGTAGCGTTAGGGGCCCAAGATTTATTTAAAAATTTAATTTCAGGAATATTAGTTTTAGTTGAAAAAAGATTTAAAATTGGAGATTGGATTTTAGTAGAAGATATAATAGAGGGAATTGTTGAAAAAATAGGATTTAGATCAACTGTTATAAGAAAGTTTGATAAATCAATTGCAATAATTCCAAATTTTCAGTTTGCTGAAAATGCAGTTATTAATATTAGTCAAACAACTAATTGGATTATTAGTTGGACCATAAATCTACAATATGACACTACAGTCGAACAACTTAAATCAATTAGAAATCAAATTGAAGATTACATAAAAAAACATGAAGATTACAAGCCAGAGCTAGGTTATGCAGTAAGAATTGATAAATTTGCTGAGAGTTCAATTGATTTATATGTTCGTTGTTTTACCCAGACCGATGATTGGGATGAATGGTTGGCGGTTAAAGAAAGACTTGCAATTCAAATTAAACAAATTGTAGAAAGTAACAAAGCTTCTTTTGCATTTCCAAGTCAGTCAATTTATGTTGAAAAAAAATGATAGCTGTCTTTTATCTAATTTTACAAATTTTAAAACTTTATTCATATATAGTAATTGCAAATGTAGTCATAAGTTGGTTAATTGCATTTAATGTTCTAAATACTTCAAATAGATTTGTTTATTCCATTTTAGATTTTACTTATAGGATGACGGATCCTTTTTTAAATAAAATAAGAAGATTTTTACCTAATCTTGGTGCTTTTGATATTTCGCCAATCGTACTTCTTTTGTTGATCTGGTTTATAGAAATGTGTATGAAGCTCTACATAGCGCCAATTATTTTTTAGTTAATTTATGATATTAATAGACGGAAAGAAAGTAGCAGCAGAATTAAGAGAAGAATTAAAAAAAGAAGTTTTAAATTTAAAAGCAAAACATAACAAAATCCCTGGACTTACAGTAATCCTAATTGGAGATATGGCTCCAAGTCAAATATATGTTCGTATGAAAGAAAAGGCTGCTAACGAAGTAGGTTTAAAATCAGAAGTTATAAAATATCCTAGTGAAGTAGAAGAAAAAACTGTTTTAGAAAAAATTAATGAACTTAACAAAGACTCAAGTGTATCCGGTATTTTAGTACAGTTGCCCTTGCCAGAACATATTAATAAACAAAAAGTTATTGAATCAATAGCTCCAAAAAAAGATGTAGATGGCTTTCATCCAATGAATGTGGGAAACTTATCTTCTGGATATGATAGTTCAATTCCATGTACTCCTCTAGGATGTTATCTATTAATCAAAACTATCGAACCTAATTTAAGTGGAAAAAAGGCTATCATCATAGGAAGATCTAATTTAAATGGTAAACCAATGACACAACTTCTCTTAAGAGAAAATTGTACGGTTACAGTCACGCACTCAAAAACAAAAGATTTAAAAGCTGAATGTTTAAAGGGAGATATTATCGTTGCAGCTGTAGGAATACCCCAACTTGTAAGAGGTGATTGGATTAAAAAAGATGCAATTGTAATAGATGTAGGAATTAACAAAACAGACAAAGGAATTGTAGGTGATGTTGCGTTTGAGGAAGTTTCAAAAGTCGCTAAGGCATTAACACCAGTTCCAGGGGGTGTTGGCCCAATGACAATAGCATGCTTACTAAAAAATACTATTGAGTGTTTTAAAAAATCTAATTAATTCAATTTTTTATTGACTAATTTAAGAAATATTTTTTCTAATTCATTAATAAAATTTTTATTTTCGAATAAGTATTTTGATGCTTGATCTTTAAAATATTTTTTTTTCTCTAAAGCTTTTTTTTTATCTAAATTTGCAATTTCAATTGATAAATCAACATATTCATCAATCGAATTAGACACTGGTGCATTCTCTAATTTCATTTGGTCGTAAGCACCTTTAACAACTTTTGCTTTTAGATAATTGCTCGTCAACGTAACAGTTGGAGTCCCATAATACATAGATTGATGAAAACTATTTCCTGCACCAAAATGAAGTGGATCTAACAATACCGAAGCTTGTCCACAAAGATTAGTATACTTTTGATGGCTTATTCTATCTAAAAAAATAAAACGATCTATATTTTTTCCTATTTTTTTTTTTATTCTATTAAAAATACTATTTGAAAGAATATTTTTTGGATCCTTTAGTAAAAAAATTTTTGCTTTTTTATCTTTCATAAGTATTTTTTTAATTACTTCATCAAAATCAGGATGAATTTTAATTAATGATTGAGGACAACAATATATATTTCTATTAGATAAATCTTTATTTTCCAATTTAATACTCTCATCTACAATTGGTTTATAAAAATACATTGGTAAACTATCTGTTAAAATTAATTTTTCACTATAATGAGCTTGAGCTGTATTAATTTCACATAATTTTGAAGACAAAAAATAATCTATAGTTTTGTTTCCAGTTGTTTCAGGATGTCCCCAAGAAGTAATTTGATACTTCGCTAAGCGAAGGTAAGATAAAAAATATAAATCAAATGACATATGAATGTCTGGATAAAATATTATATCTAATTTATTATTTAAAATAGTTTGAACTTTTTCATCAAAATTTTTTGTTAAAAAAATATTTTTTATATTACCATTAACTTCCATTTCTAATATTTTTTTAAAATAATTTCCTTTTCTAGTTCTATAAGAATGAAAAATTATTATTTCAAATCTACTTCTATCTAAGTTTTCTATTATTCCTTTATAAAGTTCTGATATTGTGTGATCGGTAAAATATTCTGATATAAATCCAATTCTAATTTTGTCAGTATTATTTTCTATTAATTGAATATCCTCATTTAATTTTGGATAAATGTGTCTATATACAGATACAATTTTTTTATTAATATCAAGATTATCATATTCATTGTAAGAAAGTTGAAATATTGGCGGCAATATATAATCTTTTGATAAATCAAGTTTAATATTTTTATTATTTAAAATATCATCTAAATTTTTGTTAAGATTTTCTCTGTTTAATTTAATTTCTTCTTTTGAATTAAAAAAATTTGGAAAATAAATTTTACTATCTATTTCATCTTTTAATGTTAGATTTTTTTTAGCTTTTCTATCTAAAATAATTTGATTAAGTTTTATACTTTCATTAAGTTCTTTGTAGATTTTTTGTAATAAATCAAATGCTTTTTGACTATTACCCTCTTGGCTAATTGCTTTTTTTAAAAAAGTAATTGCCTCACTAAATTCATTTTGATTATACAATGATAAAGCTAAATTTTCTAATATACCAATATTATTTGGAAATAATTTTTCTGCCTTTTTAAAATATTCAGAAGATAATTTAAAATTATCTTTTTTATACTCATCAATACCTAAATTTAAAAGTTTTAGTGCTTCTTCTTTTTTTTCCATTAATAAATAAGCAATGTTATCTTAATTGTTTTTTATGATAATTAATAAATTTTTCGACATTTGATTTATTAAATGCTTTATTTTCTTCAAAAGATACTTTTTTTATTGAATAAGCTTTGCTTTTTGTTTTTCTTGAAACAATTGTTATATTGCCTTTATATAATTTTAATTTTATAAATCCGTTTACTTTGTTCTTTTTTAAATCAACTATCCTTTGCAATTTAAATCTTTCCTTTGAATACCAATAACCATTGTAAATAAGTTCTGCATATCTTGTCATAATATGATCTTTTTTATGCATTGTTTTTTTATCTAAAGTAACAGATTCAATAGCTCTATGTGCATTTATTAATAAAGTTCCGCCTGGCGTTTCATAAACTCCTCTGGATTTTATTCCAATAAATCTATTCTCAACCAAATCCACTCTTCCAATTCCATTTTTTCCAGCAAGATTGTTAAGTTTTCCTAAAAGTTTTGATGGTGAATATTTTTTTCCATTTACAGATACTGGGTCACTATTTTTAAATTCGATTGTCACAAATGAACTTTTATTAGGTGCTTTTTCTGGAGATTTTGTTCTTTGAAAAATAAATTCTGGTGCTGCATTCATAGGATTTTCCAAAATTTTTCCCTCAGTTGAAGTGTGGAATAAATTATCGTCAATAGAAAATGGAGGTGCACCTTTTTTATCTTTTGGAATTGAAATATTATTTTTTTTTGCATATTTAATTAGATCTGATCTTGATTTAAGTTTCCATATTCTCCATGGAGATAAAATTTTAATTTTAGGTCCAAAATAATGATAACCTAATTCAAATCTTACTTGATCATTACCTTTACCTGTAGAACCATGAGAAACTGCATAAGCATTATATTTTTTTGCAACTCTAATTTGATCTTTTGCAATTAAAGGTCTTGCTATTGAAGTGCCCAATAAATACATACCTTCATATAAAGCGTGCCCTCTTATCATTGGATAAACATAATTTTTAACAAAAATATCTTTTAAATTTTTTATGATAATTTTTTTAACTCCAAGTTTTTTTGCATTACTGGTGATTTTTTTTTTATTTATTTTTTGGCCAATATCTGCTGTATATGTAATTACTTCGGAATTATACTTTTCTTGTAACCATTTTAAAATTATTGAAGTATCCAACCCACCTGAATAGGCAAGAACAATTTTCTTTTTTGATTTCATTTATTACTATTTAAGAGCAATTTTTTTTTGCAGCATTATAAGCTTTTGAAAATCCCATAAGTGAGTAATGATCTATTGTTTGAGAACCTTTTTGATTATAGCCTGTAATCATTATTCTTGAACCAGACTTCATTGCTCTTATCATTTTTCTCTCTATTTTTTGATCTGCAATCCAGGCAAAATTATCTTGTGAAATATCAAATTTAAATTTTTTTTTCCCTGATTTAGCAGTAATAGAATTTTTTTTATTATATTCATAACCAGATGTAGTACTTATTTCATCTTTGATTTTTTCATTTGGTCTAAAGCTTACAAATAATCTTGCTTCCCTTTTATTTTTTTTTGGTGATTGTAAAACTGGTTTTGTTTGAGCAAAACATGTTTTTTGATTATCATTTTTTAAAACTATTGTTTCCCAATCCTTAAATTTTCCCATTTTTTTTACTTCTTCGCTAATAGCTTTATTGCTTAATAGTAAAACGAAAAATAAAATTGTGAATAATCTAATTATGGACATGGGTTAGGGTAAATCTTTTGAACTTCATTAATTTCTTTAATAATTTCATCAGTTAATTTTACATTTACACTTTCTATATCAGTTTTCAACTGCTCCATAGTTGTAGCACCAATAATAACACTAGTCATAAATGGTTGGATTTCACAAAATTTTAATGACATTTGTGCAAGATTTATATTATTTTTTTTTGCTATTTCGAAATAAGCATCTACAGCTACGCCAGTGTTTGGTTTATCGTATCTTGACCAAAATTTAGGGTCTAGAGCTATTCGAGAATTATTTGGCATTTGATTATTTCTATATTTTCCAGACAAATAACCACTTGCTAATGGAGAGTATGCAAGTAATCCAATTTGTTCCCTAATAGAAACTTCTGCAAGACCAACTTCATATGTTCTATTCAATAAATTATAGGGATTTTGAATAGACATCATTCTAGGCAAGTTTTTATTTTTAGAAATTTCTAGATATTTTTTTGCACCCCACGCTGTTTCGTTCGACAAACCGATATACCTTACTTTTCCTTGATCAATAAAAGTTTCTAAGTTTGCTAAAACGTCTTCAAATTTATTCCAATTTTCATTATCCTTATGTTCATAACCCAATCTACCAAACATATTTGTATTTCTTTCTGGCCAATGGAGTTGATATAAATCTATATAATCAGTCTTTAATCTTTTTAAACTTCCTTCTAATGCCTCAGTAATATTTTTCTTGTCATACTGATTTCCTCCGCCTCTTAAATATGGACGCATAGGTCCTGCTACTTTTGTTGCAAGTATAACTTTTTCTCTTTTTTTATTTTTATTAAACCAATTACCAATGATTATTTCTGTATGACCAAAAGTTTCTTTTCTTGGTGGAACCGAATAAAGTTCAGCTGTATCCCAAAAGTTTACTCCTTCATCTAATGCATAATTCATTTGTTCAAAACCCTCTTCTTGAGAATTTTGTTCACCCCAAGTCATGGTTCCTAAACAAATAGTACTAACTTTAAGGTCTGTGTTGCCTAATTTTCTATAATTCATTGAATATTAAATATTTTTTAAGGTTTTTATGATATCTTGAATAAATAGTAAAAGACTATTATATAAATAGTATGGAATTCAACAGAAATAATATTTTAAACAGATCTACAACTACTAAGCAAAAAACTGTAGTCATGGATGAAGGCCTAAGAGCCTACATGTTAAAAGTTTATAATTATATGGCAACCGGAGTTCTGTTAACTGGAATAATAGCTTTATTATCTTTCAAAATGTCAGTGGTAACTGACGCGAGCGGAGCTATATCTGGTTTTACGAGCTTAGGAAATGCACTTTTCTTTTCAGGATTAAAGTGGATCGTAATGCTTGCACCATTAGGAATAGTTTTTTACATGAGTTTTGGAATTAATAAAATGAGTGCTGCGAAAGCACAAACTGTTTTTTGGATATTTGCAGCTCTAATGGGTTTATCATTATCTTGGATATTATTAGTTTACACAGGGGCAAGTGTTGCTAGAGTATTTTTTATAACATCAGCAACTTTTGGAGCTATGAGTATTTATGGCTATACAACAAAAAGAGATTTGACAAAATTTGGATCTTTTTTAATGATGGGTTTAATTGGAATTATAATTGCATCTTTAGTTAATATATTTTTAAAATCATCAATGATGTATTTTGTAATTTCAATATTAGGAGTTCTTATTTTTGTTGGTTTGACTGCATATGATACCCAAAAAATAAAAAACATGTACGCAGCTTCTGATACAGGTGAATTAATTGGTAAAAAAGCAGTAATGGGAGCTCTAACTCTTTATCTAGATTTTATTAATTTATTCATAATGTTATTAAGACTTTTTGGTCAAAGAAGATAATCTTAAAGTTTCTTCCAATTAATATTTTTAAGCAAAATTTTTAAATCATTAGAATTTTTTAATATCTTTCCTTTTGAATCTGTAACTAAATACTTTAAACTTTTATTGTTTGGTTTAAAATTTTTACATATTTTGTACATAGCACTTTCAGTAGCATTTTTAAAAACACTAAAACCTACTTGTTTACTTGATATACTAAGACCATAGTCTTTCCAAGAACCTTCAGATACCATTTTTGCATATAAATCTAAAATTATTTTTAATTCATTTTTTTCAAAAAAATATTTTTCGTCAAAATTTTGTGAAGTATTATTAATTACTAATTTTAAATTTTTATTCATTAATTTTATATTTATTTATCAAGGGTATTTGAAAGGCTGTAAAAATAAAAGTTATTGGTAATATACCCCATACTTTAAAATTAACCCAAAATTCTTCTGATTGAGTTCTCCATACAACTTCATTTAAAAAAGCCAAAGCAAAGAAAAAATACATCCATCTATTGTTTAATAAATTCCAACCATCGGAAGTTAAAGATAACGATTTACCCATTATTTTTTTTAAAACAGGTTCATTTGTAAAATATCTTCCAAAAAATATAGCTAAGCCAAATAAAATATTAATTACAGTTGGTTTTATGTAGATAAATATAGGGTTTTTAAAATAAATTGTTAAACCACCAAAAAAAGTAATTAATATTCCACCAATTAGTGGAATCATAGGAATTTTTTTTTCTAGTATCCAAACAATTAACAATGCAATTAAAGTTGCAATTATGAAAGGAGGTATTGCAACTCTTAAATCTTTACCACTGTTGTAATAGTAAAAGAAAAAAATCACTAAAGGTCCAAAGTCTGTGACAAATTTAACAAAAGATTTATTCACAAATTTATATTAACAGATTAATTAAACTTTAATAATTTTTTTATTGATTTTTAATTATAAATATCCATATTAAACGTATGTCCACTAAAAATGCCAAATTTTCCATCGGTGATATTGTAAAACATAAACATTTTGATTTTAGGGGCGTTATTTACGATGTAGATTTCGAATTTAACAATTCTGAGGAGTGGTATGAGTCTATACCTAAAAAGGTTAGACCCAAAAAAGACCAACCTTTTTACCATCTTCTTGCAGAAAATGAAGATATTACTTACGAGGCTTATGTGTCTGAACAGAATCTTCTAATTGATGATTCAGAAGAACCAATAAAACATCCTTTAATTAATGAGATTTTCTCAGGAAGAAAAGGATCTTCTTATTTTAAGCCCTCTAACTAAGAAACTTTAAGACATTTTTTAAACACATTTATTTCAAAACTTTGTCATATCCAAGGGTTAAAAATAATTATATCTTGACCAAGAATTTAAACTTTCCCTTATCTCCCTCATAGTTCTTGGTCGGGATAATCTTAACAGTTTCAAAATAAAAAATTAAATCTATAATAATGATATGTTTACTTTTTTTCAGAGTGATAAATTTTTATTTTTTTGTTTAAAATATCAAAAATTAATTTTCTATTTTTTTGTATCATTGCTTGTTCTGGGGTTATGGGAAGGACTTATAGTATCTCCTCAAGATTATGTACAAGGAAATTCCGCACGTATAATGTATGTCCATGTGCCATCAGCTTGGATTTCACTAGGGATATTTTCTGTCATAGGAATATTGTCTATATTTTCTTTCATATTCAAAATTAAAAATTTTTTAATTATATGTAAAAGCTTAGCTCCTTCCGGACTAGTTTTTAATCTCATTGCTCTAGTTACAGGTTCTATTTGGGGAAAACCAACATGGGGAACTTGGTGGGCATGGGATGCCAGAATAACATCTATGTTAATTTTATTTTTATTTTATTTTATTTATTTAGTTTCATTTAGTTTATTTAAAAAAAGTAAAAATCTAAATAAAATTTCATCAATCATTGCAATTCTAGGATTAATAAACATTCCAATAATCAAGTTTTCTGTAGAATGGTGGTCTACATTACATCAACCTTCAAGTGTTAAGATTTTATCTGAAACATCAATTCATAACTCAATGTTATTACCTTTGCTAATAATGACTGCGTCATTTGCTCTCTTTTCATTGTTAATTTTTTTGATGAAATATAATACTGAACTGATAAAACTTAGGAATAAAAGGCTCGATAGATTATGATATTAAATTTTCTTAATATGGATGGACACGGTATATTCGTTTGGTCTGCTTTCATTTTTACAATAATAAATTTTGTAACTCTGCACTTTATAATTAGTAAGAATCTAAAAAAAGAAAAAATGAAATTTTTTTCAAGATATTCGATTTATAAAAAAGATAGAGCTAAATATTTACCTGAATCAAAAGAAACTGTAAGTGTTTTAAAATTTGCTGTTAAATCAAAAAACTAATTTCAAAATCTAAAAAATTAAATGTATGGTAAAAAAGTAAAACTTAGATTTATTTTTATTTTTGCACTTATATTAATTACAATTTTAACATCCTACTTAGTTTTAAATAATTTAAAAAGTAATGTAGTGTATTTTTTATCACCTACTGAAATTAATAATTTGAGAGAAATTACAAATGAAAAATTGAGGGTTGGTGGAATGGTAAAAAAAAATTCAATTAAAATAGATTCGAACAATATTAATTTTGTAATTACAGATTTTTCTAATGAAATTATTGTTTCATTTTCTGGGTCAGTTCCAAATCTATTCAAAGAAGAAAAAGGTGTTGTAGCCGAGGGATATTTAAGAGATAAAAATTTTTTTATTGCGAATAAAATTTTGGCAAAGCATGATGAAAATTATATGCCACCAGAAGTAAAAGAAGCTTTGGAGGGTAAGTAATTGATACTTAGTCAAATTGGTTATTATTCTTTAATTTTTGTTTTAGCAATATCGATTTTAATATTATTTTTTTGTTTTAAACAATTAAAATTTTTAAATAAAAATTACTATTCAAATTTAATCAATCTTAATTTTCTACAATTTTTATTAGTTGTTATAAGTTTTTTTAGTCTAATATTTTCATTTTTAAATTCTCAGTTTATTAATAAAACTGTTTATGAAAATTCACATACCACAAAACCTTTTTTTTATAAATTATCAGGAACATGGGGCAATCACGAGGGAAGTTTATTGTTGTGGATATTAGTTTTAATAATTTTTTGTTTGCTTTTTTTATTTACATCTCAAAAAAAAGAAAAAAAATATTTAACGTTGACTCTTTTGTTTCAACAAATAATTATTTTAGGTTTCCTGATTTTTACTTTAGTTACTTCTAACCCATTTGATATAATTTTTCCTATACCTAATGAAGGATTGGGTTTAAATCCTATTTTACAAGACCCAGCATTAGCTGTTCATCCTCCTATTTTGTATATTGGATATGTAGGTTGCTCTATAATTTTCTCCTCATCGTTAGCTGCTCTAATTAGTCAAAATATAAATGGAAATTGGGCAAGTCATATAAAAAAGTGGGCAATAATTTCTTGGATTTTTTTGACAGTGGGAATAATGTTGGGATCAATTTGGGCATACTATGAATTAGGCTGGGGTGGTTTCTGGTTTTGGGATCCAGTTGAAAATGTTTCGTTAATGCCATGGCTAACCCTGACCGCTTTAATTCATTCTCTTGCAGTTATTGAAAAAAAATCTCAACTAAAAGGATGGGTGATTATCTTATCTATCTCTACTTTTGTTTTAAGTGTAGCAGGAACTTTTTTAGTAAGATCTGGTATTTTAAATTCAATACACACATTTGCAAATGACCCTCAAAGAGGAATATTTATTTTAATTTTTTTGTTTCTTTTAATTTTTTTATCTTTGGTAATATTTTTTAAGTTTCACAAACAAGACTTAAATATAAATAAAATAACTTTGACTAATGATCTATCTATATTAATTAATAATTGGTTTATGATGTATTTTTTATCCGTAGTTTTAATTGGAACAATTTATCCAATTTTTTTAGAAGTTATAAACGATACTAAAATTTCAGTTGGTCCTCCTTTTTTTAATAAATTAATTTCTATTTTTTTAATACCTTTTTTATTATTTATGGGTTTTGGAGCTTCATTGGGTTGGTTAAAATCTAATTTTCAAAAAATATATTTTCAAAATGTAGTATTATTTTTTATATCAATCACTATATCATCTTACCTATTTCTTTTTATAGGAGATAAAGGTTTATTTCTAAGCTTAATAATGGGAGGATCAATTTATTTATTTTTAGCAACAATTAGAGATTTAATAAAAAGAAATAAACAAAATTTAAGTCAAAGAATATCTCATTTCGGATTTTCATTATTAGTCTTAAGTATATTATTTAATAGTATTTTTTCTGAAGAGTATAATTTTAATTTAAGTGTTGGAGAGAAATTTAAACTTGAAAAAGAAAGTATTTTTTTCAAAAATATTTCCATGACAAATGATAAAAATTTTAAAAAAGTAGAAGGTGTTTTTTTAATTAAATCAAATAACAATAAAGATATTATACTTAAACCACAGCTTAGAATATATAATCAGCCAGTAATAATTACGTCAGAAGCTGATATACTTTCAACTTTATACTCAGATAACTTTATTGTTATGAATAAAATTGATGATAGCAATATGTTTAATATAAGGTATCAAAAAAAACCTCTGATGATATGGATTTGGATTTCAACAATAATAATTGCGCTAGGTGGTACTTTAACTTTTTTTAAATATCGAAAATGAGCTCAAAAATAAAATTTATTTCAATTTTTTGTTTTTTTGTTTTTTGTTTTTTTATTTTTTTTCAGTCTCTTAAAGAAAGTAAAAAATACACTCCAAAAGCTTTAATGGATAAAAAAATTATAAATTTTAAAATGAAACAATTAGATTCGGATGAGATTATTACTGAAAAGGATATATTTGAAATTAATAAAATTACATTGCTTAATATATGGTCCTCTTGGTGCCTTCCTTGTAGAGAAGAACATAAATATTTAACTGAGCTAAAAATGAATACTAGATTAAATATGGTTGGCATTAATTATAAAGATAAAAAAAAAAATGCACAAAATTTTTTAAGTGAGTTTGGAAATCCTTATAGTTTAATATTGGTTGATGATGATGGAAAAAATAGCATAAATTTTGGTGCGTACGGTGTTCCAGAAACTTTTATCTACAATTCCAAAAAAAAATTAATTAAAAAAATTGTTGGACCAATTGATCTAAAAACTTTTAATGAAATAAAAAATATTTTAAAATGAAAAAAATTTTGATCTTGCTTATAATTATGTATCCAACAATATCTTTTTCTACTGAGAATAATAAAATAAATAAAATAACCAAAAACTTAAGATGTTTAATATGCCAAGGTCAGTCAATATATGACTCACAGTCGGAGTTTGCAAATAGCCTAAAAAAGATAGTTGAAGATAAAATAAATGAAAATATGACTGAAAAGCAGATATATAAATTTTTAACTGACAAATATGGTGAGTGGATTCTATACGAACCAAAATTTAACAAAAATACTTATTTTTTATGGTTATTTCCATTAGCCATTTTTATTTTTGGTGGTATTTTAATTTTTAAAAAAAAAACATAAAATATATTGAATGAAAAAACTTTTAATTATATTAGGATTAACTTTATTATTTCAGGTTAACTTCAGTATAAACGCTGAGGAAAAAAATTCTGAACTTGGGGAAAAAAATCAAGAGTTTAACTTTTTTACAGGTGTATTTGATTTTAGTCATGATAAAAAAAATTCTACAATTGTAGGTATTCAACATCAAAACGAAGATTTATTTAGACAAAGTTTTTTAGGAACCATATCCCCAGTAAGTGGTTTTTTTGTTAGCGCAGATAGTGCCACTTATATTTACACAGGTATTCAAGCTCAATATAATGTTGGAAAATTAAATTTAACTCCCAGTTTTACCCCAGGACTTTATCATGAGGGTGATGGAAAAGATTTAGGACATATGTTGGAATTTAAAAGTGAACTTCAAGTTTCTTATGACCTAATGTCTAATACTCAAATGGGACTTTCTTACAATCATATATCTAATGCAAGCTTAGGAAAAGATAATCCAGGTGCAAATAGTTATATGTTTAATCTTTTAAAAAAATTTTAATAATAAAGTCGTGAGATTAAAAGACTGTTACAATTTTAAAGATTTTAGAAAATTAGCAAAAAAAAAATTACCATCTCCTATTTTTCATTATATTGATGGTGCTGCTGATGACGAAATTACTTACAAAAGAAACACAAGCGCTTTTGATGATGTAGATTTAGTACCAAATGTTTTAAGAGGTGTTGAGAATGTTGATTTATCGACTACGATATTTGGAAAAAAATTAGATTTACCTTTTTACTTAGCACCAACAGCGCTGCAAAGACTTTTTCACTATGATGGTGAAAGAGCAGTTGGAAAAGCAGCGCAAAAATTTAATACCATGTTTGGTGTTTCAGCCTTAGCAACTGTTAGTGTAGAAGAAATATCTTCAATGATTGATACTCCAAAGATGTTTCAGTTTTATTTTCACAAAGACAGAGGTTTAAATGATTCTTGTTTACAAAGAGCCAAAGCAGCAAAATTTGATGTAATGGCTCTAACAGTAGATACCATAACTGGTGGTAATCGTGAAAGAGATTTACATACTGGTTTTACATCGCCACCTAAACTGACATTAGCAAGTTTATTTAGTTTTGCCACAAAGCCTATGTGGGGAATAAATTATTTAACAAAAGGTAAGTTTGAATTACCCCACCTTCAAGATTTTGTGAAAGAAGGTACAAGTACTAACTCTTCGATTGGAAATTATTTTTCTACTATGCTTGATCAATCTATGAATTGGAAAGATGCTGAAAAACTTTGTTCCCAATGGGGTGGACATTTTGCTTTAAAAGGAGTGATGAGTGTTGAAGATGCTAAAAGAGCTGTTGACATAGGATGCACGGGCATAATGGTTTCAAATCACGGTGGAAGACAACTCGATGGTTCCAGATCTCCTTTTGATCAACTTGCAGAAATTGTTGATGCTGTAGGTGATAAATTAGATGTTATTTGCGAAGGTGGAATCCATAGAGGAACTCACATGCTTAAAGCATTATCTCTGGGCGCTAAAGCTTGCTCTGGTGGAAGATTATATCTTTATGCATTAGCCGCTGGAGGACAAGCAGGTGTTGAGAGGGCTATACAAAAGTATAAGGAAGAATTAGTTAGGGACATGAAGTTAATGGGATGTACTAAGATAAGTGATTTGAATAGAAACAATTTAAGATTCAGAAGATAGTGAATTTAAAAGATTGCTATAACTTTGAAGATTTCAGAAAATTAGCAAAAAAAAAATTACCCTCACCAATATTTCATTACATTGATGGTGGAGCAGATGATGAATCAACTTTAAGAAGAAATACAGACTCATTCAATGATTGTGATCTAGTTCCAAATGTTTTGGCTAATGTTGGTAAGCCTGATTTATCAACTACTTTATTCGGTAGGAAGATTGATATGCCAATCTTTCTTTCCCCAGCAGCAATGCAGAGATTATACCATCCAGATGGAGATAAAGCATCTGCACGTGCAGCTGAAAAATTTAATACTTTTTATAGCATGTCATCTATGGGAAATAATACTATTGAAGAAGTTGCAAATATTTCAAGTGGTCCAAAATTATTTCAGCTTTATGTTCATAAAGATAGATCAATTTCTGATGATTTAATAGATAGATCCAAAAGATCTGGTTTTGATGGCATGTGCTTAACTGTAGATACTTTAGTTGCAGGTAACAGGGAAAAAGATCATAGAACAGGATTTACTACTCCACCAAAACTTACTCTTCAAAGTTTAATAAGTTTTGCAATGCGTCCTAGATGGGTTTTTAATTATTTAACTGGTAAAAGATTTGAATTATCAAATGTAAAAAAAAAAACTGATAAAGGAACTAATATTTCAAAATCAGTTATTGAATATATTAACGAACAGTATGATCCAGCAATGGGATGGAAGGATGCAGAATATTGTGCAAAAAAATGGAATGGACCATTTGCATTAAAAGGAGTCATGTCTGTTGAGGATGCTAAAAGAGCAATAGATATTGGATGCACAGCAATAATGATATCAAATCATGGAGGCCGTCAATTAGATGGTTCCAGAGCCCCGTTTGATCAAGTAAAAGCAATTTCAGATGCTGTAGGCGATAAGCTTGAGATAATCCTAGATGGTGGTGTAAGAAGAGGAACTCATGTCCTAAAAGCTTTGGCTGCTGGAGCTAAAGCATGTAGTTTTGGAAAAATGTTTCTGTTCTCTTTGGCCGCAGGTGGTCAACAAGGTGTTGAACATTTATTACAAAATATGCATGATGAAATTAATAGAAATATGGTTTTAATGGGCTGTAAAAATTTAGGTGAATTAAATTATTTAAAATTAGTTTATAGAAAGTAGAAAGGTGCAAATAAATGAAACTAGCAAAAAGTTTAGATAGATTAGGAACTGAATCAGCATTTACTGTACTAGCGGAGGCAAAAAAATTAGAAGCACAAGGGAAACCAATGATACATTTAGGTTTAGGACAACCAGATTTTAAAACACCAAAGCATGTTGTTGAAGCAGCTAAAAAAGCATTAGACGATGGTCATCATGGATATGTAATGTCCAATGGAATTCCTGAGTGCAGACAAGCTGTAACAAGAAAAATTAAAAAACTTTATAATGTAGATATAGACCCTGAAAGAATATTAATAATGCCTGGTGGAAAACCTACAATGCATTATGCCATACAATGTTATGGCGAACCAGGAGCAGAAATAATTCATCCAACACCAGCTTTTCCAATCTATGAGTCTATGATTAATTATACTGGTTCAACTCCAGTTCCTTACGATTTAACTGAAGATAAGGATTTAAAATTTAATCCTGAAAAAATACTATCTTTGATAACTGATAAAACTCGTTTGTTAATATTAATTAATCCAAATAATCCAACAGGAAGTTTTGTAGAAAAATCTGCTATTGATGTTTTGGCCGAAGGTTTAAAAAAACATCCACATGTTACTATATTGAGTGATGAAATTTATAGTAGACAGATATTTGATGGTAAAGAAATGCCTACATTTTTTAATTATCCAGAATTAAGAGAAAGATTAATTGTCTTAGATGGATGGAGTAAGGCTTATGCTATGACAGGATGGAGATTAGGATGGAGTTTTTGGCCAAAAAATTTAGTTGAGCATGTTAATAAACTTTTAATTAATAGTGTTTCGTGTGTGAATGCAGCAGCACAATTTGCAGGGATAGCAGCATTAGATGGACCAGATGATCCTATCCATGAAATGATGGAAAAATTTACACAAAGAAGAAATTTAATTCATAAAGGACTAAATGAATTACCAGGTGTCGAATGTAGCTTGCCGGGCGGAGCTTTTTATGCATTTCCCAAAGTAATTGGCACTGGAATGAATGGTGAAGAATTTTCTAAAAAAGCAATGCATGAGGCTGGAGTTGCAATAGTTCCAGGTACAGCATTTGGTAAAACATGTAGTGATTATGTAAGATTTAGCTTTGCTGCTTCTAGAGATAATATCTCCCAAGCCCTGGAAAATATAAAGAAAATGCTTGGCTAGTTTTAAGTTTCTTTATTCTTTATATAATTCTATAATATTTAAATATGAACGAAGTACTCCAAGATGAGTTAAAAAAAATTTTGAATGGTAGATTTTCCCAGTCAGAGTCTACTCGAGCAAATTATGCAAGAGGAGAAGATACGTATGATCCAGTCTTATCTGAAGCAGTAGTTTTTCCAGAGACTAACGAAGAGGTTTCAAAAATTTTAAAATTATGTAATGAGCATAAAATTCCAGTAGTACCATATGGTACAGGCACATCTTTAGAAGGAAATGTTGTTGGAATTGAAAATGGAATAACAATTTCACTTGAAAAAATGAATAAAGTATTAAGTGTAAACGCTGAAGATTTTGACTGTAGAGTTCAGGCTTGTGTTACAAAAGAACAATTAAACGAGTATTTGAGAGAGGATGGAGTTTTTTTCCCAATTGATCCGGGTGCAAATGCTGCAATTGGTGGAATGGCTTCAACTTCAGCTTCAGGGACAATGGCTGTAAAATATGGAACCATGAAAACTGTTATTTCTGGTCTAACAGTAGTTTTACCCAACGGCGATATAATAAATACAGGCGGCAGAACAAAAAAAAACTTCCGCAGGTTATAATTTAACTAACTTATTTATTGGATCAGAAGGTACGTTAGGTATTATAACTGAAGTTCATTTAAGATTATCTCCTATACCAGAAAGTATAATGAGTGCTGTATGTCATTTCCCCACTCTAGAAGATGCAGTTCAAACAGCTCAACAGGTTATTCAATATGGCATACCAATTGCAAGGATTGAAATGCTTAATAAAGATCAGATGGGGATTAGTATTAATTACTCTAAATTGACAGATATAGAAGCAGTACCAACTTTATTTTTCGAATTCCACGGATCAGAGTCTTCAAATAATGAGAATATTAAAATTGTAGAGGAGATATCAAAAGATAATAAGGGCAGCTCTTTTAAATGGGCTAAAGATTTAGAAGAAAGAAATAAACTTTGGAGAGCAAGATGGGATGTATATTATTCTGTCAAAGCTTTAATTAATAATGGTAGAGTTTATTCAACAGATGTATGTGTTCCTATCTCAAAAATCACAGAGTGTGTAAACTTTGCAGAGGAACAAGCAAAAAAATTTGGAGTTAGAGCTCCAATGGTTGGTCACTTAGGGGATGGGAACTTCCATGTAGTTTTACCTTTTGATCCAGCAAAAAAAGAAATGTATAAACAAATTAGAGCATTTAATGATTCATTAATTAAAAAAGCATTAGAATTAAATGGAACAATTACAGGTGAACATGGTGTAGGACTTCATAAAAAAGAATATCTCCTAGATGAACATCCTGATAATATTCCTGTTATGAAATCAATTAAAAGAACTATGGATCCGAATAACATAATGAATCCAGGTAAAATTTTTGATTTAAATTAATCATAAGTATGAAAAAAATCTTAATTACTAGAAGACTACTAAAAGCTTGCGAAGAAAAAGCTGCAAAAATTTTTGAAGCAAATTTTAATGATAATGATGAATTATATTCTCAACCAAAAGTAATTGAAATGAGCCAAGGATGCGATGGAATTCTAACATCTTTGACAGATAAAATGGATGCAGAAACAATTAATAAATTACCTGATAGTGTAAAAATATTATCAAACTTTGCAGTGGGATTTGGAAATATAGATTTAGAAGCTGCTAAAAAAAAGAATATTGCAGTAACAAACACCCCAGATGTTTTAACAGATGCAACAGCAGAGATTGGAATTTTATTAATTTTAGGTGCATGCAGAAGAGCCTCGGAAGGAATACAACATGCTAGGGAATCGAATTGGAAATGGTCAGCAGACTATTTAATTGGTAAGCAATTAACAGGAACAAGACTTGGAATTTTAGGAATGGGTAGAATAGGTCAAAAAATTGCAAAGATTGCTAAATCACTTGGAATGATAATTCATTATCATAATCGTTCAAAGTTAAGCTCAGAAAAAGAACAAGGAGCAACCTATCACGATAGCTTGAAAAATTTACTTTCAGTATCAGATGTTTTATCAATTTGTTGTCCAGCATCAAAAGAAACGGTTGATTTAATTAATAAAGATACCATTGAACATTTACCTAAAGGAGCAGTTGTAACCAATGTTGCAAGAGGTGATATTGTTGATGATGAAGCTTTAATTGATGCTCTTGATAGAAGAAAAGTATATGCAGTAGGTTTGGATGTTTATAAGAATGAACCAAACTTAAACCCCGGATACTTAAAACACAAAAGTGCTTTCATCCTCCCCCATCTTGGTAGTGCTACAAAAGAAACTCGAACCGCAATGGCAAATTTAGCTATCGATAACCTCGAAGAATTTTTTAAAACAGGAAAGTGTAAGAATAAAGTAAATTAATTCTATCCAAGGTTGTAAATAATTTATATTCGTGTCCTTTTATAACAGGACTCAATTGTACTTTTGTGATTTAATTAAACAGTTAATTAACTAATACGAGGAGAAACAATAATGATTAAAGAAAAAAAATCGTTAAAAGGGAAAACACCTTCAAGACGTAAGTTCTTTAAAGCAGCAGCAGCAACTGGTGCAGCAGCAACAGCAGCAGTAGCAATGCCAAACATAGCATTTGGTGCAGCTCAAACACTTAAAATGCAAGCTGCATGGCCAAGTGGTGCTAACATTTTTTTTGAAATGGCAGGAGACTATGCAAAAATGGTTAGCGACATGTCTGGAGGATCATTAAAAATTGATCTTCAGCCTGTAGGAGCAATTGTTAAGACTAAAGAAATTGGTCAAGCAGTTAGTTCTGGAGTGGTTGACATGGGTCACTGGGTAACAGCTTACTGGTATGGAAAAAATCCAGCTGCGTCTTTATTCGGAACAGGACCATCATACGGTATGTCATCTCAAGAAGTTATGGGATGGATGGAATACGGCGGTGGAAGAGCACTATATGAAGAAACTATTAAAAAAGTTGGTTTCGATTATACTGGTTACTTTCATATGCCTATGCCAGCACAACCTTTCGGATGGTTTAAGAAAAATGTAACAAAAGTATCTGATGTTAAAGGTATGAAATATAGAACAGTTGGTCTTGCAACTAACGTTCTTACAGCAATGGGAATGGTAGTTAGACAATTACCAGGTGGTGAAATTCAACCAGCTATGAAAACTGGTTTGATTGAAGCTGCTGAGTTTAATAACCCAACTTCAGACTCTCAGTTTGGTATGCAAGATGTTTCTAAGCATTATCACTTAGGAAGCTTTCACCAATCTCAAGAGATGTTTGAAATACCAATTAACAACAAAACATTAAATAATCTGTCACCAGCTCATCAAGCTATTTTAAAAAATGCTGCTTACGCTGCAAATACAGATAACTACTTCAAAGCATTAGTTAGATATTCTGCGGACTTATCTAAATTAATGAATGAACATAAAGTTAATGTTTATCAAACTTCAGATGAGATTTTAGCTCAACAATTAAAAGGTTGGGATAAAGTTATCGGTGATTTTGTTAAGAAAGATGCTTTCTTTAAGAAAATCGTAGATTCTCAAAAAACATACGCTAAGAGAGTAATGAAGTACTTGCTGATGAATCAGCCTAATTACAGACTAGCATATGAAAATGAGTTTGGACCTTTAGGGAAAGTTAAAATCTAAATAATATTAAAATTTAAAAAAAGGGGACCATTGGTCCCCTTTTTTTTTGTTTGATTAAAGTGGATGATTTAACATAAACTAACATGATGCGCTCCTATATAAAATTTGCTGACAATCTAAGTACTTCGATGGGAAAAGCTTTTTCGTGGTGTATTGTAATTTTAATGGGAGGAACTTGCTATGAAGTTATAATGGCATACGCTTTTAACAGCCCAACTTTATGGAATTTTGATTTTAGTTTACAAATGTACGGAGCTATCTTTATGATGGCTGGAGCTTACACTCTATCAACAGAAGCTCATGTCAGAGGAGATGTTATTTACAGACTTTTTCCAACAAAAGTTCAGGGTTGGATTGATTTAATTTTATATTTCTTATTTTTTTTCCCCGGTGTAATTGCGCTTGCTGTTTATGGTTATGATTATGCCGCATTAGCATGGAAAATTAAGGAAACAAGCTGGAATAGTCCTGCTCAAATTCAAATTTATATGGCAAAATCTCTTATTCCATTGTCAGGGACGCTTCTTGTAATTCAAGGAATTAGCGAAGTATTTAGATCTATTATTTGTATTCAAACGGGTCATTGGCCAGCGAGAATGGTTAGTACAGAAGAAACAGAAAAAATTTTAATGAGAACATCTCAGAAAGATGATGAAGCAGATGTTATTTAGTTTAACAAATCCCGAAATTGCTATTTTCATGATGGGACTCTTTTTATTTGCAGTTCTATTAGGATTTCCAATAGCTTTTACCTTATTGGCTATGGGAATTTGTTTTGGATATTTTGCTTACTATGATCCAGCTCAAATGGAACATATATTTGACAATAGGATTTTCTCTCTATTGGTTTCAAATACTTACACAATAATGGATAATAATGTATTAACAGCGGTCCCCTTATTTTTATTTATGGGGTACTTGGTTGAAAGAGCTGGAATAGTATCAAGGTTATTTTTTGCGATAAGACTTGCTTCACATAAATTACCAGCATCAATGGCTGTAGCTGCATTAGTAACATGTGCTCTTTTTTCTACGGCTACGGGTATAATTGGTGCTGTTGTTACGTTGATGGGTCTATTAGCTTGGCCAGCAATGATAAAAGCTGGATATGATAAAAAATTTGCATCGGGGGTAATTTGTTCAGGGGGATGTCTTGGAATTTTAATTCCACCAAGCATTATGCTCATAGTCTATGCAGTTATAGCACAGTTATCTCCTTTAAGATTATTTGCAGCTGCTATTTTCCCTGGTTTAATGCTAGCTGGTTTGTACATAATTTATGCTGTGACAAGAGCATATTTAAATCCATCAATTGCACCAAAACCAAGAGCAGAGGATATTCCACCAAGAGCAGAGATACTAAAAGAAGTTGCAGTATCATTTCTACCTTTATTTTCTCTTATTATTTTAGTGCTTGGAACTATTTTAGCTGGTTTAGCAACTCCAGCTGAAGCAGCAGCAGTAGGAGCTTTTGGTGCATTAGTTCTCTCAGTATTTTATAAAACATTAAAATGGAAAAATTTTAAGGAATCAGTTTTTTTAACTGCAAAAACAAGTGCAATGATTATGTGGCTTTTTGTTGGTTCCTGGACATTTGCTTCAGTTTTTTCATATTTAGGAGGACATGAAGTGTTTGAGCATTTTTTTAAATCGATGAACCTTCAACCTTGGCAGTTTTTGGTTTTAACTCAATTAATTATTTTCTTGTTAGGTTGGCCATTAGAGTGGACAGAAATTTTAATAATTTTTGTACCTATATTTTTACCTCTTGTAGATTTTTTTGGAGTTAATCCATATTTTTTTGCAATGCTTATAGCATTAAATTTGCAAACATCTTTTTTAACCCCACCAATGGCGATGTCTGCATATTACCTAAAAGGAGTACAAAGTAAAAACGTTGAGTTGATGGATATCTTTAGAGGAATTATGCCATTTCTATTGATTGTTATATTTGCAATGTTTTTAATGTATTTATTTCCAGGTATAGCACTATGGTTACCTGAAACTTTATTTGCAAATTAGTTTTTAAATTTATGGCTGATATATTTTCATTTACTGTTCATCAACTTGCAAAAAAGATAAAGGAAGGAAAAATCTCTTCAGTAGAATTATGCAAGCTATATATTGAAAGAATAAATAAATTTGAAAAAGATATAAAAGCATGGGCTTATTTTGATAAGAAAATTTTTTTGGAAAAAGCAGAAGAGGCTGACAATTATAGAAAGAGTGGTAAGTCGCTGGGAGTTTTACATGGAATTCCTGTAGCTTTAAAAGATATTATTGGAACTTATGACATGCCTACAGAATGCGGAACTGTCCTGAGAAAAGGTGTCAAATCCCAAGACGCAGAGATAGTAGATTTACTAAAATCAGAGGGTGCTATTATTATGGGAAAAACTGCAACTTCAGAACTTGCTTTTTTAGGACCACCATTAACAAAAAATCCCCATGATTATTCAAGAACACCAGG
>CACAHI010000006.1 GCA_902532225.1 uncultured Pelagibacteraceae bacterium | reverse complement strand
ACATCCAAATCTTTTGATATAATTCTTACTGGTGGTTTAGCACATCTTTACAAGGATACATTGAATAGAAAAGTCAAAATAGATAAAGATTTAACAATTAAAGGTTTAATTAAAATACTGAAATTTTTTTAAATTATTATGAAAAATCAATTAATTTTTTGTCCTCTTGGTGGATCAGGTGAAATAGGAATGAACATGAATCTTTTTGCGTACGGCGAACCAGATAATCAAAAATGGATAATTGTTGATATAGGAGTAACTTTTGCTGACGACTCAATACCTGGTGTTGATTTAATTTATCCGGATCCAGGGTTTATAGTAGATAAAAAAAATGATCTCTTAGGCATTATTTTAACACATGCTCATGAAGATCACATAGGTGCTATTGTACATATTTGGCCTAAGTTGAAATGTAAAATATATGCCACACCTTTTACCTCAATACTTATAACTGAAAAATTTAAAGAAAAAAAAATTGATATAAGCAAGTATCTTGAAATTGTGCCATTAAATGGAAAAATAAATTTAAATCCTTTCAATATAGAATTTATAACTCTTACTCATTCGATTTTAGAACCTAATGGTCTTAAAATAGACACACCTGCAGGCACTATACTTCACACAGGTGATTGGAAGTGTGATCCAAACCCATTGATTGGTGAAAAAATAGATGAAGAAAGATTAAAAAAAATAGGTAAAGGTGGAGTTTTAGCAATGATATGTGATTCAACAAATGTATTTAGCGTTGGAAGAGCTGGCTCTGAATTAGATGTAAGAAAAAATTTATTAAAAGTAATTGATAGATTAAAAAAAAAAATTATTGTTACATCTTTTGCATCTAATGTCGCTAGAATGGAAACTATTTTTTATTGTGCAGAAAAATCTAATAGAAAAATATCTTTAGTTGGAAGGTCTATGCATAGAATATATAAAGCTGCAAGACAGTGTGGTTATTTAAAAAATGTTATGGATCCGATTGATCCAAGAGAAGTAAAAAATATATCAAAGGATAAAATAATTTATTTGTGCACTGGGAGCCAAGGTGAGCCAATGGGAGCAATGATGAGAATAATAAATAAAACTCATCCTGATGTTTTTATAGAATCGGGTGATGCTGTAATTTTTTCATCTAAAATAATTCCAGGGAACGAAAAAAAATTATACAATCTGCACAATAAGTTAGTTAAAGAAGGAATTGAAGTTATATCAGAAGAGGATGAATTTGTTCATGTATCTGGTCACCCGAACCGAGAAGATTTACGAGATATGTATAATTGGATAAAACCAAAATCCGTAATTCCTGTCCATGGAGAGCATAGACATATGCTCGAACACATTAATTTTGCTAAAGAAATGCAAGTACCTTTTCCTGTGAAAGTACAAAATGGAGATATTGTTAAATTATATCCAGGGGACAAACCCGAGGTTTATGATAAAGCACCTTCAGGAAGATTATATGTTGATGGAAATATAAGCGTAGAGGAGGATGCACAATCTATCAAGGAAAGAAAAAATATTTCAAACAATGGTTTTATGGATGTCACAATTATAATTAATCAGAAAGGAAACATTCAAAATAAACCAATTATAAATTTTAAAGGTTTACCTATAATACAAAAAGATGAATTTCTTTACGGACTAGAAGAAGAAATTGAAAATACTACAAAGACATTTTCTCTAAATAATAAAAAACAAGAAGTTAATATAATTGATGCTATTAAAACGACTTGTAGAAAATATTCCAAAGAAAAAACTGGAAAAAGGCCTATAATGAATATTAATTTGGTTAGACTTTAATTATATACTTGCTAGTAAAAAATGAATATTTAAACTTATAAAAACTATTATTTTAATATGTATTTTTCTAAATCATTTATACCTATTTTAAAAAACAATCCGTCTGAAGCAAAAATTAAATCACATCAATTAATGCTACGAACCGGCATGATTAAACAGTCCTCATCAGGAATATATTCTTGGTTACCACTAGGATTTAAGGTTATGAAAAAAATTGAAAAAATTGTTAGAGAAGAGCAAGATAGAATTGGTGCTCAAGAAATATTAATGCCAACTATACAATCAAGCGATATATGGAAAGAAAGTGGCAGATACGAGGATTATGGTGAAGAAATGTTAAGGATCAAAGATAGACAAAATAGAGAAATGTTATACGGACCTACTAATGAAGAACTGGTTACGGAAATTTTTCGTTCGAGTACTAAATCATATAAATCACTTCCTCAACTTTTATATCATATACAATGGAAATTTAGAGACGAGCTGAGACCAAGATTTGGCATCATGAGATGTAGAGAATTTTATATGAAAGATGCTTATTCATTTGATATAAGTGATGAAGAGGCATTATTTTCTTATAATAAATTTTTCTTATCTTATCTAAAGACGTTTAAGCGACTAGAATTATCTGCAATACCAATGGCAGCTGATACAGGTCCGATTGGTGGAAATTTATCACACGAATTTATTATTTTAGCTGACACTGGCGAAAGTAAAATTTACACAGACAAAAGAATTTTTGATGTTGAATATGAAAAAACTACTTTAGAAAAAAAATCTTTAGAAAATTTAAGAAATAAATATGATAAATTTTACTCAGTAACTGATGATAAATTTAACAAGTCAGATTTTGAAAATTCAGTAAATGAAAATAATAGATTAGTAACTAAAGGTATAGAAGTTGGTCATATATTCTATTTTGGTGACAAATATTCAAAACCGATGAAAGCGAGCGTAGACTATCAAGGTAAAAAAATATTTGTTAAAATGGGTTCCTATGGTGTTGGCGTATCGAGGTTGGTGGGTGCCATAATTGAAGCTAAATATAAAGATAAAGATGAAATTATGAAATGGCCTTTATCTGTATCACCTTTCGACTGCGCTGTAATACCTTTGGTAAATAAAAATGATGATACTAATCTTTTGAAGGCAATTAAAATATATGAATATATGAAAAGTAAAAATATAGATGTCATTATTGACGATACAGAGGAAAATTTTTCATCTAAAATTAAAAAATTTAATTTACTTGGTGTTCCGTATCAAATTATGATTGGAAAAAAATCTGAAAATGACTTAATTGAATTTAAAGAAATCGGTAGCGATTCCAAGTATTTAAAAATTGACAAAATTATAGAATTAATTAGTAACAAAAAAAAATAAATTGATTTCACAATTAGAAAAAGAAATTACATTCAGATACTTAAAAACTAGAAAAAAAAATGGTTTTATAAATGTAATTTCTATTTTTTCATTCATTGGCATTAGTTTAGGTGTTGCAGTATTAATTGTTGTTATGTCCGTCATGAACGGGTTTCGATCTGAACTAATAGATAAGATTATTGGATTTAATGCACATGTGGTTGTTAGCTCTTATTCAGGAAATTATAATGAAAAAGAAATAAACAATACTAATTTGCATATTATTTCTAATAAAGTATTGGTCACCAACAATTCCGAAGGAATTTTATTATCAAATAGTAATGCATCTGGAGCTTTGTTTAGGGGATATAATTTTTCAGATTTTGATAAATTAAGTGTGATAAATAACAATAAATTTAAAGGTGATAAAAATTTATCGAAAAAAGGTATATCAATTGGAAAAGAATTAAGCTTGGATTTAAATTTAAATATAGGAGACAAAATTACAATTTTATCTCCAAAAGGTATCGAAACTTTAATCGGAATGATACCTAAACAAGAAGTATACGAAATTAGATCAATATTTAGTAGCGGTCTTTATGAGTTCGATAGAAATGTTGCATTTTTAAATATTAATGATTTAGAGAATTTATTTGAGACAGATGCCTCAACAAGATCTTTAGAAATATATTTAAATGAACCTGAAAATATTGAAGCTTCAAAAGAAATAATCCAATCAATTTTTGATGGTAACTTTATTTATACTTGGGCTGACATGAATCAATCATTGTTTTCTGCTTTAAAAGTCGAAAGAAATGTAATGTTTATTATACTTTCATTAATAATTATAGTTGCTGCTTTTAATATTATTTCTGGTTTAACAATACTTGTAACAAACAAAACAAGAGATATAGCCATATTAAAATCAATCGGTGTCACCAACTATTCAATCAAAAAAATATTTTTTTTTGTAGGACTTTTAATTGGAACTTTTGCTACTTTTTTTGGTATAATTTTAGGAATTTTTGTTTCTGTTAATATTGAAAAATTAAGAGAATTTTTAAGCAATGCATTCAATATAAAACTATTTCCTGAAGAAATTTATTTTTTGAGTAATTTGCCTTCTGAAATAAGTTTTGAATCAATTGCTATTATCGCTTTTTGTTCAATTATTATTTCTACTATAGTATCAATTTATCCTGCAGTTAAGGCATCAAATTTAGATACAATCAAATCATTAAAATATGAATAGCATTATACAAATAAAAAACTTATCAAAAAATTATAACTCAAAAACAAGAGTTTTAAAAAATTTAAGTTTTAATTTTAAAGCAGGCAAAACTTATTCATTAACAGGCCCATCAGGCTCCGGAAAATCAACTTTGTTGAATCTTATTTCTCTAATTGACAAACCAAGTTCAGGCTCTATTAAAATAGATAATACAAACATAAATTTCTCCTCAAATAATACAAATGACAAAATTAGATCAAATAAAATTGGTATAGTCTATCAAGATAAGAATTTACTTTCAGATTTTACAATTTTAGAAAATGTCTATTTAGCGAGATTGGCCATAAATGGAAACAAAAATAAAGCATTGGATGAAGCTAAATATTTACTTGAAAAAGTAGGTTTAGTAAAAAGAATAAATCATTTTCCATCACAAATATCAGGTGGTGAAGCTCAAAGAGTTGCAATATCTAGAGCAATAATTAATTCACCAAAAATTATTTTAGCTGATGAACCCACTGGAAGCTTGGATACAAAAAATGCCAAATTAATTTTTAAATTACTTCTTCAGCATAAAATAAATAACAGAACAATTATTTTTGCAACTCATAATAGATATTTTGCCAATATGGCTGATTGTAAAATTGAGTTGATTGATGGTAAGATGAAAATCATCAATGGAAGAATCAGTTAATAAATCATTTAATCATTTTAAAATTCATAGTCAATTTTCCATATGTGAAGGAGCTGTGAAGATTAACGATTTAAAAGATTTTTGTAAAAAAAATAAAATAAGATCTGCTGGCATCTCTGATACATCAAATTTAAGTGGTGCCTTAGAATTTTCTGAAAGTTTATCAAAAGTCGGAACACAACCAATTATTGGTACACAAATTAATTTTGAAACAGAATTTAATGAGATTGGACTATTACCATTAATTGCAAAAAACAATAAAGGATATCAAAGAATTATAGAACTTTCTTCGATGTCATATTTAAAAAATACTGAAGCCGAGTTACCCAAATGTAATTTTAAAGATTTACTCTCGAATAGTGAAGGGGTTATAGTTTTATCGGGCGGCATTAATGGTTTTTTTGGAAATTTATTTAATAATGGAAAATTGAATGAAATTGAAAATTATTATGCCGCGCTGAGTAAAAATTATAAAAATAATTTTTATATAGAAATACAAAGACATAATGACAAAAATGAAATTTTTTTTGAAAACTTTAATTTAAAAATATCTAAAAAATTAAATATTCCCATAATAGCTACCCATGAAATTTACTATCTTGATAAATCTACTTACGAAGCTCATGATGCATTAATCTGTATTGGTACAAAAAGTTATTTAAACGACAAAAATAGACTTAAATTATCAAACCAACATTATTATAAATTAAATGATGAAATGAAAAAACTGTTCATTGATTTACCTGAGGCGCTAGAAAACAATTATAATTTACCATTTAGATGTAATTTTAGACCGGTCACATCAAAACCAATTTTACCAAAAATTACTACAGAAAGTGGTAAAAATCCAAATGATATCTTAAAAAAAGATGCCGAGGATGGCTTGATAGAAAAATTTAAAATTATTCTAAAGAAAAATTTTGATGAATTTAAAAATGATTCCAAATATTTAGAATACAAGAAAAGACTGTATCATGAGATTGAAATTATAACTCAAATGAACTATGCCAGTTATTTTTTAATAGTCTCAGATTATATCAAATGGTCAAAAAATAATAATATTCCTGTCGGTCCCGGAAGAGGATCTGGTGCTGGATCTTTGGTGGCTTGGTGTTTGTCTATAACTGATGTGGACCCAATAAAATTTAATTTAATTTTTGAAAGATTTCTTAACCCGGACCGAATATCTATGCCTGATTTTGATATAGATTTTTGCGAAGAGAAAAGAGATTTAGTTTTTAAATATCTTTCTGATAAATATAAAAATAGTGTTGCACATATTATAACTTTTGGAAAACTTAAAGCTAGAATGGTAATAAGAGATGTTGGCCGTGTGATTGGTTTGCCCTACGGTTTTGTAGATAGTATATGCAAAATGATACCATTTGATCCTTCTCGACCCATGTCTTTAAAGGAATGTATAAATTCTGAACCAAGATTACAAAATTTAATTAATGAAGATAAAAGAGTTGCTAAATTAGTTGATCTATCATTGCAATTGGAAGGTTTAAATAGAAATATAGCAACACACGCAGCAGGAGTTGTTATAGGTGATAAAAATCTAACTAATACAGTTCCATTATATAAAGACTCATCTTCTAATTTGCTTTTACCATCTACACAATTTGATATGTATTCTTCAGAAAATGCTGGGCTAGTTAAATTTGACTTTTTAGGTTTAAAAACACTTACAGTAATTAATAAAACGCAAAATTTAATTAATGAAAATCACAGAAACTTTAAAATTGAAGAAATTGATTATGAGGATCAAAAAGTTTTTCAACTACTTTCAAAAGGTAAGACTGTTGGATTATTCCAACTTGAAAGTACAGGGATGAGAGAAGCTTTAACTCAAATGAAGCCGAATAGATTAGAAGATATTATTGCATTGGTAGCATTATATAGACCTGGTCCAATGAGCAATATTCCAATTTATAATGACTGCAAAAATGGAAAAAAAGAACCTGATTATTTACACTCTAAATTAAAAGAAATACTTAAACCAACTTATGGAGTAATAATTTATCAAGAACAGGTTATGCAGATTGCCCAGGTGCTTTCAGGGTTTACTGCTGGTGAAGCAGATATTTTAAGAAGAGCAATGGGAAAAAAAAAGAGAGCAGAATTAGAGCAGCAAAAGCAAAGATTTATAAGTGGAGCTGAAAAAAATGGGATACCGAAAGAAGTAGCAGCAAGTATTTTTTTAAAAATAGAACCATTTGCTGAATATGGATTTAATAAAAGTCATGCGGCAGCATATGCAATAATCGCTTATCAGACTGCATATTTAAAAACTCATTATCCAAATGAATTTTTTGCAGCGTCAATGTCAATGGAGCTATCTAACCAAAAAAAACTAAGTGAATTTTATGAAGAATTAAAAAAAATGAAAATAAATATTTTACGTCCAGATATAAATGAATGTTTTGAACATTTTAAAACAAAGGATAATAATTTTTACTATGCTTTAGGTGCGCTGAAAAACGTGGGTTACGAAGCTATATCTAATATTGTAAATGAAAGAAAAAAAAATGGTAAATTTAAATCTTTAAATAATTTTATAGAACGAGTTAATCCAAAAGATATTAACAAACTACAGATGGAAGGACTCGTTAAATCTGGATCTTTTGACAAAATTAATTCAAATAGACAATTACTATTTGAATCAATACCAAACATAATTTTAAAAAATAAAAGACAATATGAAAACAAAGAAGCTAACCAAACAAATTTATTTTCAAAAGAGGAGAATACGGATGAAGAGTATTTAACAAAGGTATCTGACTGGTCATTTGAAGATAGACTTTCCAAAGAATTTGAAACTGTAGGTTTTTTTATATCCGATCATCCAATGAATCAATTTAAAAATATATTTCAAGAATACGGAATTATTAATTATGATAACTTTATAAATCAAAAACAAATAAAAAGTGCAAATATTGCTGCTACTGTACTTAAAGTTCAGGAAAAAAAAACACAAAAAGGAACTTCGTATTCAATAATAAAATTTTCAGATTTAAGTATGGTATTTGAACTTTTTGTATTTTCAGATGTATTTGAATTAAATAGAGAAATTTTAAAAGAAGGTAACTCAATGATGTTAATGTTAATGAAAAATGATCAATCTCCTGATGACAAAAGCAAATCAATTAGAATTAATGTAAAAAAAGTGTCCCTATTAAAAAATTTTATAAATCAACCAATTGAAAGTGTTAAGTTTGATGTGAAAAGTCATTTAGATATAAAAGTCCTACAGGAAAGTTTAACTGAACAAGGGAAAACATCTGTAAATATTGAATATTATCATGATAATAATATTTATTCGTTTGAACTGCTTAACAAGAGAAAAATTGATCGAAAACTACTAAATGATCTTAAAAACAAAGAAATTAGTTCAAAAATCAATTAAAAAAAGACTTGTTTTTTTAAATATTAATTTGTAAATAGCATTAATTAAAACGCACACAATTAGTGGTTAATTACCTCCGGTCCTTAATGGCAATGATTGTGGTGGATTAACCGGGAAAAATATGAAGATACCAAATATAACAATACAACAGTTATTAGAAGCTGGAGTTCATTTAGGTCACAAGACGCTAAGATGGAATCCAAAAATGAAAAAATATATTTTTGGCAAAAGAGATTCCATACATATAATTGATTTAACACAAACATTAGAGTTGTTTAATGTTGCTCTGCAAAAAATTTATGAAACTGTAAAAGAAAACGGAAAAATACTTTTTATATCAACAAAAAAGCAAGCTTCGGATTCTGTTGCAGAATTAGCTAAAACCACAAATCAATACTATGTTAATTATAGATGGTTAGGTGGAATGTTAACAAATTGGGGAACAATATCTAATTCAATTAAAAAATTAGAAAAACTAAATCAAAACCTTGTAGGTGAAAATAGAGGTTTTACTAAAAAAGAAATTCTAAAAATGGGAATTCAAAGAGATAAATTACAAAGATCATTAGGAGGAATTGCCTCCATGAAAAAGGTTCCTGATCTAGTATTCATAATTGATACTAATTACGAGTCTTTAGCTGTTAAGGAATCGATAAAATTAAATATTCCAATAGTTGCGATTTTGGATTCAAATTCTGATCCAATAGGTATAGATTTTCCTATACCCGGAAATGATGATGCAAGAAGGTCAATTGATTTATATTGTAATTTAATAAAAGAGACCATTCAAAATGCATCCAAAGATATTACAAAAAAAATACCAGAAGAAAAAAAAGAACAAATAAAGGATAAAGATAAAATTATATCTCCAAAAGATAAAGATACCAAATCGAAAGTCTCACCAAAATTAAATTAATTTTAAATGAGCAATTTAGATAAAGTTAAGCAATTACGTAAATCTACCGGCGCAGGATTCAAAGACTGTAATGCAGCATTAGACGAGGCCAAAGGTGATATCGATAAAGCAATTGAAATTCTTAGGGTTAAGGGAGTTTCAAAAGCTTCAAAAAAAATGTCAAGAGTTGCAAAAGAAGGAGTAATAGCTTTGTCGGGAGATGAAACAAAATCTTCAATAATAGAAGTTAACTGCGAAACAGACTTTGTTGCTAAAAATGAAGATTTTATAAATTTTGTAAAAGAGTTAAGTGAAATTAATAATAAATGTAACTCTGATCAGGATACTTTAAAAAATTCAAAAATGAAGAATGAAAAAACTGTTGATGAAAATATGGTTTCATTAATTGCAAAAATTGGAGAAAAAATTACCATAGGAAGAACTAAGTCAATAAATCATAATGACAGTAAAAATTTTACTTATTTACACACAGTGGTAAAGGATAATCTAGCAAAATTAGCTGTTATCACTTCACTAGAAACCCAGGAAAAAAATGATAAAATAGATTTGTTTGGTAAACAAATTTCCATGCACATAGCAGCTTCAAATCCAATAGCACTCAAACCAGATTCTATTGATGAAAATATATTAAAAAAAGAACAAGAATTAGTAACAGAAGAATTAAAAAATTCTGGTAAACCTGATGAAATAGTAAAAAAAATTAGTCTTGGAAAAATTAATAAATTTAAAGAAGAGAACAGTCTACTTACTCAAAACTGGGTTATGGATCCTAAAAAAAAAGTCAAAGATATTTTGGCCGAGTTAAAAGTTAAAGATTTAAAAATAAAAGAATATTTTAGAATAAAAATAGGTGAATAATGTTTTCAGAAGATATTTATAAAACAAAAATGTCTAAAGCGCTTGAAGTTTTTAACAAGGAGCTCTCATCTTTACGAACAGGAAGAGCTAATGCAAATATGTTAGATTTAATTAAAGTTGATGTATATGGACAAAAAATGCCTATAAATCAACTAGGTACTATTACTACTCCCGAATCTAGAGTTATTAATATCCAAGTCTGGGATTTAAATAATGTTAATTTAATAGACTCTTCAATAAAAAAATCTGATTTAGGATTAAACCCGCAAATTGATGGTCAGTTAATTAGACTACCAATCCCAAACCTCAGTGAAGAAAGAAGAACTGAAATGAAAAAAATGATTAAAACAATGGGTGAAAAATGTAAAGTTTCAGTAAGAAACATAAGAAGAGAAGCTAATGATGAATTAAAAAATAAACAGAAATCTAAAGAAATAAGCGAAGATGATGAAATAAAATTGGGAAGAGTTATACAAAATTATACCGATCAAAATATAAAAATAGTAGATGAAAAAATTATTTCAAAAGAAAAAGAAATAATGACCATATGAATCCAATAAAACATGTGGCCGTAATTATGGATGGCAATGGCAGATGGGGTTTAAAAAATAAAAAATCAAGGAACTTAGGTCATAAAGCAGGATTAAAAACTGTGGAAATGATAATAAAGGAGAGTATAAAAAAAAAAATTAAATTTTTAACTTTATACGCATTTTCAACAGAAAACTGGAAACGTCCATCAAGTGAAAAAAATTTTTTGTTCAATCTGTTAGAAACATATTTAATAGAAAAACTTGACGAACTGAACCGAAATAATATTAAGCTTAAAGTAATAGGAAGAAAAATATTTTCACAAAAATTAAATAAATTGTTAAATTACGCAGAAAGTAAAACAAAAAACAATAAGACAATTCAAATTAATTTAGCACTAAATTATGGTTCTAAGGCAGAAATTGTTTATGCATTAAATAGATTAAAAAAGACAAAAGGCAAAATAACAGAAATTAAAGTAAATCAAAATTTATACACTTATAAAATACCAGATCCAGACATGCTAATAAGAACAGGAAACACTTCAAGATTAAGTAATTTTTTATTATGGCAATTGGCTTATTCAGAAATTTTTTTTGAAAAAAAATTATGGCCAGATTTTAATAGTAATGATTATTCAAAAATAATTAATAAGTTTAAAAAAATTAAAAGAAATTTTGGAAATATATAATGTCAGAGATTTTAAAAAGAATATT
Organism: uncultured Pelagibacteraceae bacterium; assembly: GCA_902532225.1. GTDB lineage: Bacteria > Pseudomonadota > Alphaproteobacteria > Pelagibacterales > Pelagibacteraceae > Pelagibacter. The sequence goes on along the minus strand of CACAHI010000006.1, from coordinate 32,771 downwards.
AACAGGATCTTTTTTGCTAGCTTTACTAGCATTATCTTTTTTTAACGTATTTATTTTAATAATTTCTTTAATTTGTTTATTAATTATTGGATGGGTAGAATTTAATGGATTAATTTCAAAAATTTTCATTAAAAAAAATTTTAATAGTAAATTTTTTAAATTCATATCAAAAGTATCTAGTTTACTGTATTTATTTTTATTTTCAGTATTTATATTCGAAGCTTTATCCCGAGCAGATGTTAATTACAAATTTACTATTATTTACTTATTCTCAATATGTATTTGTTCAGACATTGGTGGATTTATTTTTGGTAAAATTTTTAAAGGAAAAAAATTAACGAAAATAAGTCCAAACAAAACTATATCAGGTTCTATCGGATCATTTATTTTATCTCTATTTCCGGTTCCTGTTTTTTTTTTTATTTTACAATCTAAAACTCTAAATCTTTATGAGCTAACTATTCTTGCGCTAATCGTATCATTCTTTTGTCAACTTGGAGATTTGTTGATTTCATATTTAAAGCGTAAAGCAAAAGTTAAAGATACGGGTGATTTGTTACCTGGTCATGGAGGAATTCTTGATAGAATAGATGGAATTCTTTTAGCTATTCCAACTGGAATGATAATAGTAGAATTTTTAGTTTATTGATATGAAAAAGAAAATTGCAATACTTGGATCCACAGGTTCGATTGGAAAAAAAACATTGGATATATTAAGAAATGATAAAAAAAACTTTGATATTTTTTTGTTAACAGCAAATAAAAATACATCCCTGTTAATTAAACAAATTAAAGAATTTAATCCTAAAAATATAATAATTACTGATGATAAAAATTATAAAATTGTAAAAAAAAAATTTAAAAATAAAAACGTTTATGACAGCTTAAATAAAATTAATTCAATATTTAAATCAAAAATTGATTATACAATGAGTTCAATCTCAGGTTTTAATGGATTAAAACCAACGCTAGAAATAATAAAATTTACTAAGACAATAGCAATTGCAAACAAAGAATCTATCATATGTGGATGGAATTTAATAAATAAACAATTAAAAAAGCACAAAACTAATTTTATTCCAATAGACTCTGAACATTTTTCTATATGGTCATTAATTAAAAATTCACCACACGAAGGCATTGATAAAATAATAATTACTGCATCTGGTGGGCCATTTTTAAAAAAATCTTATAAACAATTAAAAAAAATTAATCCTATCGATGCTATAAAACATCCAAACTGGAAAATGGGAAAAAAAATTTCTATCGATTCAGCTACCTTAATGAATAAAATTTTTGAAGTAATAGAAGCCAAAAAAATATTTAATATTAAATTTAATAAGTTTAAAATACTTATTCACCCACAATCTTATATTCACGCAATTATAAAATTTAAAAATGGACTCATTAAAATAATTGCGCATGATACTGATATGAAAATTCCAATTTTCAACTCATTATATAATAATGAAAATAAAACAATTCATAGCAAGGATATAAATTTAAAAATTTTAAATAATTTAAAATTGCAAGAAGTTGATGCAAAAAAATTTCCGGTTATAAAATTACTTAATAAAATTCCTAATAACGAGTCTCTTTTTGAAACTTTATTGGTCACTATGAACGACGAATTAGTCGATTTATTTTTAACAAAACAAGTTAGTTTTCAAAATATTTCAAAAAATTTAATCAAATTTTTAAATTTGAATATATTTGCTAAATATAAAAGGCAAAAACCAAATAATTTAGCCCAAATTGTTAAATTAAATAATTTTGTTAGATTGAAAACCAAAACTCTAAGTATATTATAATTCGATGTTAAAATTTATATTTTCATTATTATTATCATTTTTGCTCCTAATTAATTCTACTTATGCTGAAAAAATTAAAGAGATAAAAATTTCAGGCAATACTAGAATTTCTGATGAAACTATTAGAGTTTTTTCTGACCTTGACCTAAGCCAAAATTTTGAAGATATAAATTTAAATAATCTTATTAAAGACTTATACGAAACTAATTATTTTTCTGATGTTAGCATAAAATATGAAAATCAAATACTGTATATAAACGTTGTTGAAAATCCTATTGTTCAAAACATAGTTATTGAAGGTATTAAAGCAAATAAATTAAAAGATCAAATTTACGATTCATTAAAAATTAAAGAGAAAAATTCTTTTGTTGAAGATATTTCAAAAAAAGATGTAACAAGAATTTCTAATTCTTTAAAGAAAAATGGTTATTATTTTTCTGAGGTAGATTTATTAGTTGAAAGAAAGAAAAATAATACAGTCAATTTAATTTATAATGTTAAATTGAACGAAAAAGCCATAATAAAACAGATTCAATTTATTGGGGATAAAGTTTTTAAAAATAGAAAATTACGAAGAGTAATTATTTCTGAAGAAGACAAACCATGGAAATTTATTAGTGGCAAAAAGTATCTCAATGAAGAAAGAATTAAATTAGATGAAAGACTTTTAAAAAACTTTTTTATTAACAAAGGTTATTACCAAGTTAATGTTTCAAATACATATGCAAAATATTTAGATGATAATAGTTTTATTGTTACTTTTAGCATAAATGCTGGAAGCAAATTTAAATTTAATGAAGCTAAATTAGTTATACCTGACGAATATGAAAAATCTAAGTTTAAAAAAGTTATTAATAAAATTGAAGATTTAAAGGGTGAAGTCTATTCATATAATAAAATTGAAAAAATTTTAGATAAAATTGAATTATTGTCATTACAGCAAGATTTTGAATTTTTAGATGCAAAAGTTAATGAAAAAATCGTTAATAACGATCTCATAGATTTTCAAATCACATTAATCGAATCCGATCAAACTTATGTTGAAAGAATTGATATTACCGGTAATAGTGTTACCGAAGAGGCAGTGATTAGAAATTCTTTACTAATCGATGAAGGTGATCCACTTAATAATATACTCTTGGGAAAATCGGTCAATAATTTAAGAGCCAGAGGTATATTTAAAGATGTTAATTCTAAATTAATTAAGGGAAGTTCTGAAAGTGAAAGAGTTGTTAAAATTGATGTGGTTGAAAAACCCACAGGAGAAATTTCTGCTGGTGCTGGAGTTGGAACATCAGGGGGCACAATAGCTTTTGGAATTAAGGAAAATAATTATTTAGGAAAAGGCATAAATTTAAGCACTAATATTTCAATTAGTGAAGATAGTATAAAAGGAAATTTTGATTATGTTAATCCAAATTTTAAAAATTCTGATAAATCATTAATACTGGGAATAGGTGCAACCACCATAGATAAACTTCAAGATTATGGATACCAAACCGAAGATAAATCTTTTAGTCTAGGCACTAGATACGAACAATATGAAGATGTTTTCTTTAAACCAATTTTAAGTATCTCTCATGAAAACTTAGTTACTAATAATACAGCTTCTTCTAGTTTAAAAAATCAAGAAGGAGAATATTTTGATGCTAACTTATTTTATGAATTTGATCTTGATAAAAGAAATCAAAGATTTCAAACTACCTCAGGTTATAGAAGTAAGTTTATTCAAAAATTACCAATTGTATCTGATAACTCTGCAATTTTAAATGGTTACGAATTTACAAATTATTTAGAATTAGTAGAAGACACTATATCTTCGTTTAGCTTATATACACGAGCTATAAATGCTGTTGGAAATGAAGATGTTAGAATTTCTCAGAGAGTTTTTCTACCAGCAAGAAAGCTGAGAGGATTTGAAGCGGGTAGAATAGGTCCTATAGATGACGGAGATCATGTGGGAGGCAATTATGCTGCTGCTTTGAATTTTAATAGTGAAGTGCCATATTTTTTAAACACACTCCAGAATGTTGATGTTAAGTGGTTCCTTGATGCGGCAAATGTGTGGGGAGTTGATTACAGCGGAACTATTGCTCAATCTAGCAAAATAAGATCCTCAACAGGTGTTGCGGTTGACTGGTTCACACCAGTAGGACCATTAACTTTCTCATTATCAGAAGTGATAAGTAAAGATAGCACAGATAAGACAGAAGGTTTTAGATTTAACATAGGAACTACATTTTAATGAAAAGAATAATTGTTTTAATAATCATAAGTTTTATGTTTAATTCTGCAGTATTAGCAAATAATCAAATTGCCTATATAGATATGGATAGAATTTTAAATACATCTAAGGTAGGAAAAAAAGCTGTAACAAATTTAGAAGAAAATCATAAAAAAAAAATACAGAATTTTAAAAAAAATGAAGAAGATTTAAAAAAAAAAGAAAGAGATATAGTTTCGCAAAAAAATATTCTTTCAAATGAAGAATATTCTAAAAAAATTAACGATTTACGAATTGAAGTAAGAAATTATAGAAATGAAAGACAAAAATCTCTTGATTTACTTACAAAAAAAAGAATTGAAATATCTCAAAAATTCTTAAAAAAAATTAATCCACTTATTGCTGAATATGCTAAAGAAAAATCCATATCCCTTATTATTCAAAAAAAAAATATTGTAATGGGCAAAACAGAACTTGATATTACAAGCGAAATAATGGATTTGATTGATAAAAACATAAAACAAATCGATTAAATAATATATTAAATGAAAAATCCTTTTTTTAAAAATAAAGGTCCATTTAAAATCAATAAATTACTTAAACTATCTGGTATAAAAAATTTAAATACTTTTGAAAAAGACATCATTACAAATGTTAATGATTTAAGTAATGCAAAAAATAACGAAATTACATTTTTTCATTCAAAAAATTATGAAAATTATGCAAAAAATACAAATGCTTCTTATTGTGTTACTACAAATAAATTAAAAAACTATTTACCCAAAAAGTGTAAAAAAATTATTACAGATAATGTAATTTTAACAATGGCTAAAATCACAAAATGTTTTTATCCCGACTCAGTTAATGACCATCCAGATAATAATGTAAAAAAAATAGAAAATACTAATTATAAAAATAAAATTATTTATGGAAAAAATGTATTAGTCGGTAAAAATGTTTCAATTGGTAAAAATTCAGCATTAGGAAATAATGTAATTATAGAAAGCAATGTAGTAATCGGTAAAAATTGTATTATTTCATCTAATGTAATAATTAAAAATTCAATTATTGGTGATGATGTTCATATTCTAGAATCTTGTATTTTAGGAAAAAAAGGTTTTGGTTTTTTTCCATCAAAAAAAGCAAATTTTAGATATCCGCATGTTGGTTCTCTTATTATTGAAAGTGGGTGTGAAATTGGTTGTGGAAGCACAATTGATAGAGGATCAATGTCAAATACTATAATTGGTCAAAACACATTTTTAGATAATCAAGTTCATATAGCTCACAACGTAAAAATTGGAAAAAATTGTATAATAGCAGGTCAGGTTGGTTTTGCAGGAAGTTCTACTATAGGAGACAATGTTATGATAGGAGGGCAAGCTGGAATTTCCGGACATTTAAAAATTGGTAATAATGTACATATTGCTGGCGGAAGCGGAGTAATTAAGGATATACCTGACAATACTAAAGTAATGGGTTATCCTGCAAAGGATTTACGAAGTTTTTTAAAAGAAAATAAATAATGTCAAATAGTCTAAACAAAAAAGAAATTGAAAATTTATTGCCTCATAGAGAACCAATGTTGCTTATTGATGAATTAATTAATATAAAAAAATTATCATCAGCTACAGGAATCGTTAATGTAAAAAAAAATAGTTTTTTTGTACAAGGTCACTTTCCAGGCCAACCGGTGATGCCTGGTGTACTAATTGTAGAAGCATTTGGTCAAGCTGCTGCTGCTTTAACAGCGCACGGAATAGACAAAAAAGTATATGAAAATAAACTAGTTTTTTTAATGAGTGTTGAAAAAGCCAGATTTAGAAGCCCTGTATTACCGGATTGTAGACTAGAATTAAATATAGAAGCAATTAGATCCCACGGAAGAGTATGGAAATATAAGGGTGAAGCTATTGTTGATGATAAAAGGATGGCAGACGCTCAATGGTCAGCAACAATAGTTGATAGGAAATAATCAGCAATATTTCTTGATAAGACAATCAAATTCATTTTGATATTAAAATTAATAAAGTGATTAGTAATAATTCAAATATTGATAAAAAAGCTAAAATTTCTACCACAGCAAAAATAGGACCTTATGTTGTTATTGGTCCAGAAGTGGAAATTGGTGAAAATGTTGAAATTCATTCACATGTTCATATTGCAGGAAATACTAAAATAGGAGATGGAACTGTTATTTTTCCATTTGCAAGTATTGGAACCATTCCTCAAGATTTAAAATTTAAAGGTGAAAATTCAAAATTAGAAATTGGTAAAAATAATAAAATAAGAGAGTACGTGACTATCAATCCAGGCACAGAAGGTGGAGGTGGATTAACTAAAATTGGTAACAACAGCTTATTTATGATTTCTTCACATGTTGCTCACGATTGTTATGTTGGAAACAATGTAATTATTGCAAACAATGTTCCTTTGGGTGGACATGTAACAATAGAAGACAATGTTGTTATTGGAGGAAATTCTGCTGTTCAACAATTTACGAGAATTGGTCAAATGGCAATGATTGGTGGAATGACCGGTGTACTCCACGATGTAATTCCTTATGGTTTATCAACAGGTAATAGAAATACATTGAACGGACTTAATTTAATTGGACTAAGAAGAGCCAAGATTGATAACAAAGATATTCTTGGTTTAAGCCAAGCATACAAAGATATTTTTGCGACAAAAAACCTTACAGAAAACATAAGTAAATTAAATGGGGAATTCAAAGAAAACACTTTAGTTAAAAATATAATTGATTTTATAACTAAAGATAAAAAAAGATCTATTTGTACACCATTTTCGTAAAATGATAGGATTAATATTTGGCGATACAAACTTTCCAACTGAAATATTAAAAAAAATAAAGAAAAAAAAGTTTAAATATTTAATAATTGATTTATCCAAATCTAAAAAATTTAAAAAAGATAAAAATTCATATTCTATTTCTATCGGCCAATTTGGTAAAATCATCAATATTCTAAAGAAAAATAAGTGTAAAAAAGTTTTATTTGCTGGAAAAGTTACAAAACCAAATTTTTCAAAATTCAAATTAGACCTAAAAGGGATTTATTATATACCTAGGATAATTAAAGCTTCTAAACTTGGTGATGCAGCTATTTTAAAAGAAATTATCAAAATATTAAGTCAACTATCAATAAAAACAATAAGTTCGATATCATTTAATCCGGAATTATCACTTAAAAGAGGTAATTACTCTAAAATTATACCAAGCAAAGAAGATAAAAGAGACATTGTGAAAGCTATAAAAACATTAAATAAATTAAGTAATTTTAATTATAGCCAAGGAACAGTTGTTAGAAATAAAAAAATAATTGCCATTGAAGGTAAAGACGGAACAGAAAAAATGCTCAAAAAATGTAAAAGAAAAAAATTTAGTAACGTTGGAGTTTTAGTAAAGTTTCCAAAGAAAAAACAAGATCTTAGAGTTGATTTACCTACAGTAGGATTAAAAACTTTAAAGCAATGCAAAATTGCTGGACTCAAGGGAATAGTTTTAAAAAGCAAATACAATGTTTTTTTAGAAAGAAATAAATGTATTAATTTTGCCAACAAGAATCGAATGTTTATTAAGGTAAAATAAGGATAATTAATGAAAAAGATTTTTATATTAACCGGAGAACCGTCTGGTGATAAATTAGCTTCTACAGTAATTTCTAAACTGAAACAAAGTAATTCTGATATTGAATATTTATCTGTAGGTGGAACACATTTAAATTCATTAGGTATAAAAACAATTTATGATCTAAAAGAAGTTACTTATATAGGTTTTACTAGCGTATTAATGAATATTTTTAAAATAAAAAAAAAAATTAATGAAACAGTAGAAAAAATAATCGAATTTAAACCTGATATATTATTTAGTATAGATAGTCCAGATTTTACATTAAGAGTGGCCGAAAAAGTTAAGAAAATTAATCCAAATATAAAAACTATACATTTTGTTGCTCCACAAATTTGGGTCTGGCGAGAACATAGGGTAAAAAAGTTTAAATATTTTTTAGATCATATATTATTATTATTCCCATTTGAAAAAAAGTATTTTGATAAGGAAAATATTAAATCAACATTTACAGGTCATCCATTACTAGAACAAGTCGAAAAAAGTAAAGTTGATGTAACTCAAATTATAAAAAAACACAAAAAAATTATTTCTATTTTTGCAGGTAGTAGACGTTCCGAAGTAGATATTTTACTACCTATCTTAATTGATTTTGTTAAAATGATGAATAAAAAGCATAAAGATATTTTTTATGTTTTTCATTCAACTGCTGAATTTAACAAATATATTCAAGAAAAACTATTAAATGAAAATCTTACCAATTGTGGATCTATATCAGATGAAAAAATAAAAGCAGAAATTTTAAAATGTTCTATATTTGCTGTAGCTAAATCTGGAACAATCTCTCTTGAGATTTGTAATGCTCAAGTTCCATCAATTATTATTTATAAAATGAATTTTTTAAATTATCTAATTGTAAAATTGTTAGTTAAAGTTAAATTTGCAAATATAATTAACATTGCTGCTAATGAGGAAATAATACCTGAACTTATTCAATCTAATTGTAATTCTAAAAATATTTATAACAAAATTGATACTTTTTTTGAAAATAATTCATCTATAAAAAACCAAATTAACAAAACTCATGAAATTATAAAAACTTTTAGAACAAATAAATCAGCAAAAATTGCTGCTTCAATTTTAAATGACAGTTTTTAATCTTTGTATTACTTCTTTCTTATCTAAAGATAAAATAATATTATAAATTCCAGGGCCAAATTTAGATCCAACCAGAGCAATTCTCAATGGCTGTCCAACACCTTTAAAGTTTGTCTTATTATTTTTAATTAGATTACTTATTATTTTTTCTAAATTTTCCTTGTTCAAATTTGAAAGTTTTTCAAATTCTTTTACGAAATCATTTAAAATTTTTTTAGATAAATCGTCCAACAATTCAGAATCTTTAGATGAGATTTGAATTTTGTCATTGATTAAATACTGAGAATTATTAAATATATCTTCAAGCGTTTTAGCTTTATTTTTTAGAAAATTTAAAGATTTTTTAATTTTTTCTCCTTTGTCTCCAGGTATCTTTTCTCTATAATTTTCACAGTATTTAGTAAATTGAGCAAAAAGCTCATTTTCATCTATATTTTTAATGTAGTGTTCGTTCATTGATAAAATTCTACTCATATCTAGTTTTGATGGGGATTTACCTATACCTTCTAAGTTAAAGTACTGAATGCTTTCTTTTTCGGTAAAGATTTCTTTATCTTTAAAGGACCATCCTAACCTTAGAAGATAATTTCTTAATGCTTCTGGCATAATTCCAATTTTTGAATAATCATCCAACGTTGACTCCTTATCTCTTTTAGATAATTTTTTTCCTTCTGTTGTATGAATTAAAGGTATATGAGCGAAATAAGGTAGCTGCCATTTCATAGCTAAATAAATCTGCATTTGTTTAAATGTATTAATTTTATGATCATCACCTCTTATTATATGAGTAATATCCATTAGATGATCATCAACTGAAGCAGATAAATTATAAGTTGGCGATCCATCATTTCTTAATATTACAAAATCCTCAATTGTATTATTTTCTATTTCTATATCACCTTGAACCAAATCTTTTAACACAGTAGATCCGTCAATTTTGCTTTTAAATCTTATAGCTGGATTAATATCTTTTGGAGCATCAACATCACTTTTATCTCTCCATTTTCTATTATAAACATAAGGAATTTTTTTTTGCTTTGCTCTATTTTTTTGCTCTTCTATTTCTTCATTTGAACAATAACACTTATAAGCATGACCATTTTTTAGTAACTCGTTAGCAACTTTAATATGATCGTTTACTTTTTTAGATTGTATGTATTCATTTCCATCATTTTGAATACCTATCCATTTAAGGGATTGTATAATCTGATTTTTATACTCAACTTTTGATCTCTCTTTATCTGTATCTTCAATTCTTAAAAAAAAAGATCCTTTTTGTTTTTTTGAATACAACCAATTAAATAAAGCTGTTCTTACTCCACCTATATGCAATGGTCCTGTTGGAGATGGAGCAAATCTTGTTGCTACTTTTGACATTAATAATATTTAGACTATTTTTTTAGAAGTTTCTATATAAAGATACTAAAACACCTTGTACTTTTACTCTATCGGGGCCAAAAATTTTAGTTTCATAATTTCTGTTTGCACTTTCAAGAGCTATTGTTTTGCCTTTTCTTCTTATTCTTTTAAGCATAGCTTCATGATCATCAATTAAAGCAACAACGATTTTTCCATTATCTGCAGTTTCAGTTTTTTTGATTATAACAGTATCACCTTCATTAATGCCAGCTTCTATCATAGAATCTCCTTGAACTTTAAGTCCAAAAAATTCTCCATTTTTTTCAATATTACTTGGCAGAGGTATTCTTGAAACTTCATTTTGAATAGCTTCAACAGGTGTTCCAGCTGCTATTTTACCTAAAACTGGTATATCACTATCTTGATTACTGTCTTCGTCTAATCCACCTTTTATAACACTAGGTGAAAAGCTATTATAAATATCATTAGCTGATGCAGTTTCAGGCAATTTTATTACTTCAAGAGCTCTTGCTTTGTGAGCTAATCTTTTGATAAATCCTCTTTCTTCTAATGCGCTGATTAATCTATGAATTCCAGATTTAGATTTTAAATTTAAAGAATGTTTCATTTCTTCATAAGAAGGAGAAACCCCACTGCTTCTAATTTTTTTATTAATAAAAATTAATAAGTTTTTTTGTTTTTTAGTTAGCATAGAACAAATATCGTACATTCATGTTCTACAAAAGTTCTCTTAAATTTCAACCATTAAAAAACCCTAGAAAACAAGTGTTTTTAAGCAAAACAATCAAATATTGGGTTAGATTCCATGCTTTTTAATAGTGATTCACCGATAAGGAATGATTTTATATTAGTTTTATTTTTGATGTTTAATATATCTTTGTCATTTTTAATCCCACTTTCAGAAATTAAAGGTTCGCCGTGATTTTTTAATATATCAAATAAATCATAAGTTGTATTAATATCAGTCTTGAGAGATTTAAGATTTCTATTATTAATTCCTATCATTGCTTCTTTAAAATTTTTAGCACGCTCGGCTTCATGCGCATCATGCACCTCGACTATAACACTCATATTGTTTACTATTGCCTCATTATATAATTTTAAAGCAAGATCATCATTAAGTCCTGCTAATATTAATAAAATAGCATCAGCACCAAAGCTCTTAGATAGTTTTATCTGAAATGGGTCGATAAAAAAATCTTTACACAATACTGGCAAACTTACTTCTTGTTTAATTTCTGAAATATCAGCTAACTTACCCAAAAAAAAGTTTTCTTCAGTTAATACAGAAAGACAAGAAGCATTATTATTACTATATATTTTTGCGATATTTTTAGGTTGATAATCCTCAACAATAACACCCGCAGAAGGGCTAGCTTTTTTAATTTCAGCAATTAAAGAAAGCCTATTCTCTTTGATGTTTTTTTTAATTTTTTCTTTAAAATCAAGATAGTTATTAAAGTTTGAAATTTTTGTATTTAACTCTTCAATAGATATTTTTTTTTTCAAGATTTCTATTTGAGTTTTTTTTAAATCTATTATTTCGGATAATTTATTATTAGACATTTTGAATATTTTTAAGATGATCTAAAGCTTTACCGGATAAAATAAACTCTTTCGAATGATTATAAGCTCTTTTGAAATCAGTAAATTTTTCAGAAACAATTAATCCTGCAGCTGCATTTAGACATACAGCAGTAGAAAAATCATTATCTTTTCCTGAAAAAATTTCAATAATTTTTTCTGCATTGTAATCAGATTCTTTTCCTATCAAATTTTCAAAATTGGAAGAGTTTATTCCCAAATCTTTTGGATTTATTTTTATATTGTCTATTTTTCCGTCATTTAATTGACAAACATTGGTTACATCATAAGGTGAAATTTCATCTAAACCATCATTGCTATGAACAATCCAGGCAAATTTTATTTTCAAATTTTTTAATGCTTCAGCAAATATGCTTAAAAGTTTTATATCAAAAACTCCAACTACTTGTCTATTAACTAATGCAGGGTTACTTAAAGGACCAATCATATTAAAAATAGTTCTTTTACCAATTTTTTTTCTAATTGGACCAACATATTTCATCGCGCTATGATAATTTGGTGCAAACATAAAACCAAAACTATTTTTATCAATACTTTTTTCAATACTAGATGGTTCTAAATTTATGTCTATTTTTAATTTTTCTAATACATCCCCAGAACCACATTTTGAAGAAACGGCTTTATTTCCATGTTTAGCAACTTTAATTCCTAGAGCTGATAACAATAAAGCTGAAGCAGTTGAAATATTTAAAGTATTTTTTCCGTCACCACCTGTGCCGCAAGTATCTATTGCATCTTTAATTTGTACTCTTTTTGATTTGTTTCTTAAAACATATACCCCACCAGCAATTTCACTCGCCTGTTCACCTTTAGCTGATAATAATGTTAAAAAGTCTTGCATTTGTTGATCATTAGCTTTTCCTTCCATTATCGTTTCGAACGCATTTACACTTTCATCAAAACTTAAATCTTCTTTATTTTCTAGTTTTTTGAGAATTTTTTCCATAATTAAGCTTTCAAAAAATTCTTTATAATTTTAATTCCAACATTAGTTTTTATGCTTTCAGGATGAAATTGAACACCGTGTACATTATATTTCTTATGCATTACACCCATTATTATACCATCAGATGTTTCAGCTGTAATATCTAATTCGTTTGACAAGTTTTTTTTATCAATAATTAAGCTATGATATCTCGTTGCTTGAAATTTATTTTTAATATTTTTTAAAACACCTTTTTTTTTATGATAAATCAAGCTAGTTTTTCCATGCATTAATTTATTTGCTTGAATAATTTTTGATCCAAAAACATGTCCAATAATTTGATGACCTAAGCATACACCTAGTATTGGAATCTTTTTATATAATTTTTTCACTATCTCAATACAGTTTCCAGTTTGAATAGGATTTCCTGGCCCAGGTGATATGACTATTTTGTTATATTTATTTTTAATAATCTCTTTAGAGTTTATTTTGTCATTTCTAAAAACATCCACTTTGACATTAAAAGATGAAATATAATGATACAAATTAAACGTAAAACTATCATAATTGTCTATTAATATTATTTTCATAATTACTCTATTGCTTTAATAAGTGCTTTTGCTTTATTAACAGTTTCATTAAACTCATTCAAAGGTTTGCTGTCAGCAACTATTCCTGCTCCTGCTTGAACGTAAAATTTATTATTTTTAGAAATAGCAGTCCTTAAAGCAATACATGTGTCAAAATCACCATTTGCAGAAAAATAACCAATTCCTCCAGCATAAACTTTTCTTTTAGATTTTTCTAATTCATCAATAATTTCCATAGCACGAATTTTCGGTGCTCCAGAAACAGTTCCAGCGGGAAAACCAGATAACAATGTTTCAAATTTAGTGTATTTATTATCAAATATTCCAGTAACATTAGAAACTATATGCATTACATGTGAATATTTTTCTATTTTAAATTTATCAGTAACTTTAACAGAATTAATTTTAGAAACTTTTCCAGTATCATTTCTACCCAAATCAAGAAGCATCAAATGTTCAGATAACTCTTTTTTATCATTTAAGAGTTCTTTTTTATAGCGATTATCTTGTTTTTTATTTTTACCCCTAGGTCTTGTACCAGCTATTGGTCTAATAGTTATTTTGTTATTTCTCAATCTTACTAAAATTTCAGGACTTGCACCTATTATTTGAAAGTCATCAAAATTAAAAAAATACATAAATGGCGATGGATTTGTAAGTCGGAGTTTTTTATAAATTTCCAGAGGGTTTTTATTTAAGTTAGTTACAAACCTTTGTGATAATACGACCTGAAAAATATCACCTTTTTTAATATATTTTTTAGCTTTTTTAACAATATTTATAAATTGTTTTTTAGAAATATTAGACTTTACATTAATTTTTTCTTTAAAATAATTTTCTTTAGAAAAATTAAAATTATATTTTGATTTAAGTATTAAATCATTAATTTTATTTTCTATATTATAATATTCAGATTTATAATTATTAATTTTTTGATCAGCAAAACAATTAATAATGTAAAATATTTTTTTTTTTAAATTATCATGAATAATTAAAGTTTTTGGTCTTAATATCCTTGCGTCAGGTATTTTTAGATCATCTTTGCAACTATCCGGTATATTTTCTATATATCTAATTATATCATATGAAAAATATCCAGATAAAAGCGAGCTAATTGGTGGCAGTGTTTTAGGAATTTCAAACTTAAAATTATTTATTATACTTTCAATAATTTTTTTTGGATTTCCTTTTTTAATTTTTCTTTTTACTTTTTTCTTAATTATAAATGAATTATTTTTGTTAAATTCCCAAATTTTATCTGGATCAGTTCCAAATATTGTATATCTGCCTTTTATAATTCCTTTTTCAACAGATTCAAAGATAAACGAATTTTTTTGATTTAATAAATTATTAATTAAATTATTGATTTCGTTAATACCTTCTGATTTTTCTGAATAAAATAAAACAATATTTTTCTTTTTTTTGTGAAGAGATTTAAATTGCTTCAAATTATAATTTAACATTATTTAAAATAATTTTTTACTCTTTCCAAAGTTTTTTCATTAATTTTAATTTTGTATTTGTTGTTAAGATAATAGTCATATGAAGTGTACATTTTATTTTTTAATAAATTGTTAGATTTAATAAAATATTTATTAAATTTATTTGATTTTTCATCTAATAGTTCATTTTTTTCTCCTAAAATTTTTGAGATATAAATATTATTTTCATCATCAGTGATTAATGAAAATGAATTTATTGGCATTTGATAAATAAGTTTAACAGAATCTACATTAAATATAGTGTTATCATCCATGGAATTTAAAATAATTTCTTTTTTTTCAGAGATTTCAGCTAATTGATTGAAGTATTGATCAGTAAATTCATTTTTTCTAATTTTTTTAAAAATTTCCATATTAAATTTATTTTTTTCATCGATGAAAATTTTGTCTATAACGTTTTTTATAAAATCTTTACTTTGAACGTCAGGTAATATTTTTATTAATTTTTTAATTTGATAAATTAAAAAATAATCTTTTTTTTCAACCAACTGGGTATTTTTGTTTTCTTTGTTTTTATAAATTTCATCTAGAATTTTATCTTCATTGTTTAAATTTACAGCTTGATCAAAATTTGTAATTTCTATTAGTTTTAAATTGAATTGATTAGCAATATCTTCTATTGAAAAATCGTTATTAATTTTATCATCAATTTCGTCTATTTTTTTAAAAAAAAGTTCATTATATTCGCTGGATCCAACTAAATCATTTGGAGTAATTTTGACATATTTAAAATCTATTTTTGTAATTTTTAATTCATCTGAATTCTTTTTTATATAATCATCTATTTCAGCTTTTGTGAAACTTTCTTTTTTTTTGTAGTTATTTTCTAAATTTATGTAAGCAATATTTAATTTTTTATTTTCACCTGAAAATATTTTGTTAACAAATAACTTTGGTGAAATTATTCCACCACTAATGTATAAGAATAATTTATTTTTTAATTTATTTTCCTTTATACTGCTTTCATACTGTGATGCAGTTATACTATTTTCTAATAAAAACTTTTCATATTTTATTCTAGAAAAATTACTTTTTTCATCGTGAAAATTTGAATTATTTTTTATTATCAATGCGAGTACTTCATCAGAAATATTCAAGTTTAATTCATTCATTTCTAATTCTAGTAATTTTTGTGATATTTGAGCAGCTAATAATTCTTCAATTATATTTTCATTGATTTTTTCTTGAAGCATTTCTCTGTTTAAGTTATTTGAATTAACAAAATTAAGAAACTCATCTGTTGAGATTCTTTCATTGTTTATTTTTGCCAGTGTATTTGTTCCTCCTTGATTGAAAGAACTTCCCATTCCCCAAAAAATAAATGGTACCGCCACAATCGCTAATATTATTTTAGCAAATATGCTTCCTGAAAATTTTCTTACTTTATCTAACATTTTTTAATAGTTGATGTATAAAAACAAATCTATAGATTAAAAATCTTTATATGACAAATAAATATAAATATTTTGTTGCAAATTGGAAAATGTATGGTGATAAAAAATCAGTTAATTCCTTAAATAAAGTAATTAAGATTTCAAAAATATCAAAATTTAAAAGAGCAAAAATTATATATTGTCCACCTTACACTATTTTAGGAGATTTTATAAAAAAACTTAAAAACACCAATATTAAAGTTGGTGCTCAAAATTGTCATTTTATAGATGGAGAAGGACCTTACACTGGTTTTGTAAGTTCAAAAATGATTAAACAAATTGGTTCTCAATATGTAATTGTTGGCCACTCTGAACAAAGAGAAAGTGGAGATACAGATATCAAAATAAATAAAAAAATATTATCTTCGTTAAATAATAATTTAAATGTTATTTTTTGTGTTGGTGAAAATTTAAAGCAAAAAAAAAAAAACTTAACTAAAAAAATATTATCTTATCAAATCAAAAAAGGTTTAAATAAAGTAAAAAATTATAACAAAATATTGATAGCCTACGAACCTATTTGGTCAATAGGAACTGGCAGAATCCTGTCAGAAAGAGAATTATTTAAAAATATTGAGTCAATAAAGTTAATATTAAAAAATGTTAAAAAACACATTCAATTTAAAATTCTTTATGGAGGGTCTGTTAACGATAAAAATATTAAATTTTTAAGTAAAATTAAAAATATTGATGGTTTTTTAATTGGAGGAGCATCACAAAAACCAAACAAATTCATTGATATAATAAAAAAATCATATATCTAGCTCACATGGAAAATATCCTTTTAACTATAAATATAATTCTTGCTGTAATTTTAGTAGTATTGATTTTATTCCAAAAGTCAGAAGGAGGAGCTCTAGGTATTGGTGTCTCCCAAGATAGCTTTATGTTTTCACGTACTGCAGGTGACTTTTTTACAAAAGCTACAGCAGTTGTTGCAACATTATTTATAATTTGCACCTTAAGTTTAACTATTATTTCAAGAGAAGATTTACCTTCTAGCACTTCTGTTATTGATAAAACTGAAGATTCTTCAAACGAAGTTCCTAAATTACCAGAAAATAATAATTAATTACTTTTATTTTTTACAAATTAAGTCTATAAGATACTTCCATGGCGCGATTTATATTTGTGACAGGCGGCGTGGTCTCATCACTCGGGAAGGGTTTATCATCTGCATCTTTAGCATATCTACTAAAATCACAGGGTTACAAAGTTAGAGTAAGAAAAATGGATCCATATTTAAATGTAGATCCAGGAACTATGAGTCCATTTCAACACGGAGAAGTTTTTGTTACCGACGATGGTGCTGAAACCGATTTAGATTTAGGTCATTACGAAAGATTTACAAATATATCTTCAAAAAAATCAGACAATATAACTACAGGTAAAATTTATAGTGATATTATTCAAAAAGAACGAAAAGGAAAATATTTAGGAAAGACTGTGCAGGTCATACCTCATGTCACAGATAGAATTAAGGAATTTATAAAAGGAGACATAACTAATGAAGATTTTGTAATTTGTGAAATAGGAGGTACGGTTGGTGACATTGAAAGCTTGCCTTTTGTTGAAGCTATAAGACAATTTTCCAATGAAGTAGGAAAAAACAAAAGTTTGTTTATTCATTTAACTCTTGTACCGTTTTTAAAATCATCTGACGAAATAAAAACAAAACCTACCCAACATTCTGTCAAGGAACTTAGAAGTTTAGGGATACAACCAGATATAGTTATTTGTAGATCACAGAAATCTATACCTTTAGATCAAAAAAAAAAAATATCTTTGTTTTGCAATGTTTCAATAGAAAACGTAATAGAAACAGTTGATGTTAGAACAATTTATGAAGCTCCAATAAGTTTTTATAATGAAAAACTAGATAAACAGGTTTTAAAATATTTTAAATTAAGAGCTAGAAAAAAAGTTAATTTGTTACCATGGAAAAAAATAACTAAATCAGTATTAAGCAAAAAAAGAACAGTAAATATTGCTATAATTGGAAAATACGTAAATTTAAAAGATGCTTACAAATCCTTAGACGAAGCATTAATTCACGGAGGAATTAGGAATAATATAAAAGTAAATTTAGTTAGAATTGAATCTGATAAATTAAAACCATTTCAAGTTAAAAAATTATTAAAAAATGTATCTGGAATTTTAATTCCAGGAGGGTTTGGCAAAAGAGGGACGGAAGGTAAAATATCAGCAATCAATTATGCCAGAAAACATAAAATTCCTTTTTTAGGTATCTGTTTTGGTATGCAAATGGCTGTTATAGAATTTGCAAGAAATGTTTTAAAAATTAAAAAAGCTGGATCCAGTGAACTTGATAAAAAATGTTATCCAGTTATTGGCCTTTTAAATGAATGGAATAAAAATGGAAAATTAATAAAAGGAACAAATATAGATCTAGGAGGGACAATGAGATTAGGCTTATACGAAGCTAAATTAAGACATAATTCTTTGATACAAAAAATATATAAATCCAAATCTATATTTGAAAGGCATAGACATAGATACGAAGTGAATAATCAATTTTTAAATAGTTTTGAAAAGAAAGGTATGCTTTTTTCTGGAATGTCACCAGATAATAAGCTTCCTGAAATAATTGAGCTTAAAAATCATCCATGGTTTATTGGAGTACAATTTCATCCAGAATTTAAATCTAGACCTTTAAATCCACATCCTTTATTCTCTTCATTTATCAAAGCTG
The DNA here is from genome assembly GCA_902532225.1 of uncultured Pelagibacteraceae bacterium. GTDB lineage: Bacteria > Pseudomonadota > Alphaproteobacteria > Pelagibacterales > Pelagibacteraceae > Pelagibacter. The sequence goes on along the minus strand of CACAHI010000006.1, from coordinate 13,844 downwards.
CAAAATTTTATTAATGGAAAACAAAATAATTAATTGTAATGGTATAGAAATTTCTAATAATAAGAGAATTTCTTTAATAGCAGGACCATGTCAGCTTGAATCTGAGCAGCATGCTATGGATATGGCTGGAAAAATCAAAGAAATTGCTGATAAATTTAAAATCGGTTTTATTTATAAAACATCTTTCGATAAAGCAAACAGAACAAGTATAAAAGGAAAAAGAGGAGCCGGCCTTGAGAAATCGTTACCAGTATTTAATAAAATAAAAAAAGAATTAAATGTTCCAATTTTAACCGATATCCATAATGAAGAACAGTGTTCACAAGTTGCTGAACATGTAGATGTTCTTCAAATACCTGCTTTTTTATGCAGACAAACAGATCTTTTAGTTGCAGCGGCAAAAACTAAAAAAATTATAAATGTAAAAAAAGGCCAGTTTCTTGCTCCTTGGGACATGGTTAATGTAACTAAAAAAATTTCTGACTCAGGAAATAATAATATTTTAGTCACCGAGCGCGGTGCTAGTTTTGGATACAACACATTAGTATCAGATATGAGATCACTTCCTATAATGGCTAAGAATGGTTATCCAGTAATTTTTGATGCAACACATTCTGTACAACAACCTGGAGGAATGGGTGAAAAAAGCGGAGGCCAAAGAGAATTTGTAGAACATTTAGCAAGAGCAGCTGTTGCAGTTGGAGTAGCTGGAGTATTTATAGAAACTCATCAAGATCCTGACAATGCACCATCTGATGGACCAAATATGGTTCCATTAAATAAATTAGAAAATTTAGTTAATCAACTTTTTGAAATTGATAATTTAGTTAAAAAATAAATGAATAAGATATTTCGAGTTAAAGCTCGACAGGTTTTTGATAGTAGAGGAAATCCTACCATCGAAGCCGAAGTATTTTCAAATAATCTAAGCGCATCAGCAATATGCCCATCAGGAGCATCCACAGGTACTTACGAAGCTTTTGAAAAAAGAGATAAATCTAACAAAAGATACCTAGGCAAAAGTGTTTTGAAAGCTGTTGAATTAATCAATAAAAAAATTTCAAAAAAAATAATCAATCAAAATATTCATAATCAGGAAAAAATTGACAGCATACTAATAAATTTAGATGGAACAAAACAAAAGAGAAAATTAGGAGCGAATTCAATATTAGCTGTATCAATGGCTGTTAAAAAACTTTCTTCAAAAATTAAAAAAAAACCTTTATATCAATGTTTTTTAGAAAAAAAAAATTTTAAACTACCTTATCCATTAATGAATATTATTAATGGTGGAGTGCATGCAAATAATGGCCTAAGAATCCAAGAGTTTATGATTAGACCAGATGGAGCTAAAAATTTTACCGAAGCAGTTAGAATGTGTTTTGTAGTTATTCAAAATTTAAAAAAAATAATTCACAGAAAGGGTTTTTCAGTTTCCGTAGGTGATGAAGGTGGTTTTGCTCCTATGATTTCTAATAATGAATTCGCTCTCAAATTAATAGCTCAAGCTATAAAAAAATCAGATTTTATCAATGGTAAACATATTTCTATTTGTCTTGATGTTGCTGCTAACGAATTAATCAAAAAAGGTAAATATTCTATTCACTCTAACAAATTTATTACTGTAAATGAAAGTATTAAAAAATATTTAAAATTAGTAAAAAAATACAAAATTAAGTCTATAGAGGACCCTTTCTCTGAAAATGACTGGAAAGCATGGCATGACCTTATGAAATCTGTAAAAAAAGTTCAAATAGTAGGTGATGATTTATATGTTACGAATTTAGAAAGGTTAAAAATTGGATTTTTAAATAATTCTTCTAATTCAATATTAATCAAATTAAATCAAATAGGTACAGTTTCTGAAACATTGGAAGTTATAAAATTTGCTCAAATCATTGGGTATAAAACAATTATTTCTCATAGATCTGGTGATAGTGAAGATACATTCATTGCAGATTTAGCTGTAGGAACTAATTCTAGTCAAATTAAAACTGGGTCACTAGCAAGATCAGAAAGAGTAGCTAAATATAATCAATTGTTAAGAATTGAAGAAAATCTTGGAACTAAAGCAAAAATGCATAAACTCTAAATATGTTTCAAAAAGTAAAAAAAAATTATTTAAAAATACTTTTGTCCTTTTTACTTTTATATTTCATAATTAATTTATTAGGTGGAGAGAGAGGTTTAATATCTTTTACTAAAAAAAAAAATGATCTTAGAAATCTAGAAATTGAAGAAAAGAAGTTAATCAATAAAATATCTGATATTGAGTACAAAAATTCACTTTTATCAGATAATTTAGATTTAGATTATGTTGAAATTTTAATAAGAGAGAAATTTCTCTATGGTAAAAAAGGTGAAACGACCTATATAATTAAAAATAATGACAATTAGACATCCAGAAAAAGTTAATAAACCAATTAATCCGATTAAAAAAAAACCTAATTGGATCAGATCAAAAATTGTTAATAGCCAAGAATTTTTTTCCACAAAAAGTATTGTTAATCAATATAAACTAAAAACTGTTTGCCAAGAGGCTAACTGTCCAAATATTACCGAATGCTGGAGTAAAAGACACGCAACATTTTTAATTATGGGTGATACTTGCACGAGAGCATGTGCCTTTTGTGACGTTATTACTGGTAAACCTAAACCTTTAGATCCGCTTGAGCCAAATAAAATTTCTTCTGCTATTAAAAAATTAAATTTAAAACATGCAGTAATAACATCGGTTGACAGAGATGATCTGCACGATGGCGGAGCTAATCATTTTCATGATGTTATAGTTGAAACAAGAAAAAATAATCCAAGTACAACTATAGAAGTTTTAACACCTGATTTTTTAAGAAAGGGAGATTCATATAAAAAAGTTATAGAGGCTAAACCAGATGTTTTTAATCATAATATAGAAACAGTACCAGGACTTTATAGAAAAGTTAGGCCAGGATCTAGATACTTTGCTTCATTAGAACTTTTAAAGAATGCAAAAAAAATTGATAAAAATATATTTACTAAATCTGGATTAATGGTTGGTTTGGGAGAAAATAAAGAAGAAATTTTACAAGTAATGGATGATCTTAAATCTGCTGAAGTTGATTTTTTAACAATAGGTCAATATTTACAACCTTCCGTCAAACACCATCCTCTTAACAGATATTATAATCCAGAAGAGTTTGAAGAATTAGAAGTTGCAGCAAAATCAAAAGGATTTCTGCTAGTATCATCATCGCCATTAACAAGATCTTCTTATCACGCCGACGAAGACTTTGCTAAACTCAAAAAAAATAGAATAGATCAAACTAATGCCCAAAGCATCAGTTAAAAGATCAATTGAATGTGAAAAAAAACAGCTAATTGATTTAGTTCTTGATGTAGATAAATATCCACTTTTTGTCCCTTTTTGCTTGGACTCTAAAGTTCACGAAAAAAAAGAACAAGGCGATTTAATATTGATGATAGCAGATCTTACTATTGGTAAAGGGCCACTAAAAGACACTTATAAAAGCGATGTTAAATATAATAAAAAAGATGATACTATATTCGTAACTAATCTTGATGGACCATTGAAACACCTTGAAAACAGATGGCATTTTAAACAACTAAATAAAACTACCGAGGTTTCTTTTGAAGTTGATTTTGAACTAAAAAATGAATTTTTAAATATGATTATGACTAAATCATTTCAATTTGGTTTAGATAAAATTGCTGATTCTTTTGAAAAAAGAGCAGAGGAATTATTTAGCAAAACTTAAAATTAAATTTAAAGCTTTATTTACAGTCGCTTTTTGAATTGATGATCTTTTTTTATTTTTAAAAAGGAATTTTTTAACCAAAGTTTTATTGCCTTTTTTAATACCAATAAATACTAAACCTATAGGTTTTTCTCTAGTTCCACCTTTAGGTCCAGCAACTCCAGTAATTGATAAAGAAATATTAGTTTTGCTAATTTTGTTTATATTTTTAACCATAGATGAACAAGTTTCGTAACTTACAGCGCCATGTTTTATTAATATTTTTTTAGGAACTTTGAGAATATTAATTTTTGCTAGATTTGAATATGTAACAAATCCAAGAGTAAAAACTTTAGAAGAACCACTTATTGAAGTAATTGAACTTGAAAGCAAACCACCTGTACAAGACTCTGCAAAAGAAATTCTTAATCCCTTTTTACTTAATAATTTAACTACTTTTTTTGCTAGTTTTATCATGAAGTAATAACCATATATAAAACAAGAACAGCAACAACGTACAATCCAGCACAGACATCATCCATCACGACACCAAAACTGTTCTTAAAGTTTTTATCATAATAGCTAACAGGGTAGGGTTTAACTATGTCAAAAATTCTAAATAGAATAAACATTATGAAATAAAACGTTAGTACTTGACTAGTTTCTTTTGTGCCTTCATGTGCTATTTCATAAAGACAAATAGGAATTGATTGACCAATAAATTCATCAATGACTACTTCATTTGGATCTTTGTTATCCAGAGACTTTATAAAAATACTTACAGACCATAGTGATATGAAAAAAATAACAACAATAGAAGCCAATATAATGTTTGCCGAAATATTTACTACATGAAATAAAAAAAATAAAAATACAGTAGTTACCAATGATGCAATACTACCTGGTATTTTACTAATTTTCCCAATACCAAATAAAGTAACAAATAAAAAATTAATTTTTTTAAGCATTTCTAATAACGGAAGCTATTACTTCGCAAGCTATAGCTTTTTCCTTTCCAATAACTCCTAACTTTTCAGTTGTTTTACCTTTTATATTAATTTGATTTTCTGAAATATTGCAAAGTTTTGAAATTATTTTTATCATTTTTTTTTTATATTTTTGTATTTTAGGTTTTTGCGCAATTATATTTATATCTATATTATTAATAAAATACTTTTTTAATTTTATTTGTTTAACAACTTTTTTTAAAAGAATTGTAGATCTAATATTTTTAAATTTTGCACTTTTGTCAGAAAATTTTTGACCTAGATCGCCCATTTTACATGCACCAAGAATTGCATCAATAACTGAATGTAAAACCGGATCGCCATCAGAATGACCCAAAGTTCCTAAAGTTGATCTAATTTTAAGTCCACCTAAATATAATTTTCTTCCAGGAACAAGTCTATGTACATCAAAACCAATACCATAATTTATTTTATTATTTTTAATATCAGATGATTTTGTGATTTTAAAATTATCTTGACTATCTTTTATAAATTTAATTTCTTTTTTATTATCTATATAAAGCGATGATTCATCAGTAATTTTTTTTTTATTTGATAAAGATCTTTTATACAATTCTTCAAATCTAAATGCTTGTGGAGTGTGTGTAAGCAAAACCTTAGATCTATCATAATTTTCGATTTTTCCTTTTAAAATTAATTTAGTTGAACTAGATGTATTTACATACGGTATAACTGCTTTATATTTTTTTAGATATTTGTTTAGTTTTTTTAGTAGACTTATTTCAAAATCTGGTCTCGCAGCATCATGAATAAATACATTATTAATTTTTGATTTTTTGATCTTTTTAAGAGCATTAAAAGAAGATAAATGTCTTTCTTTACCACCGAAAGCAACAAGTGTATTTTTTAGCACTAAATCATTAAGATATTTTTTATGGTTTTTACTAATTACTAAAACAATCTTTTTAAACAAATTTGATTGGTTAGCTTTATCAATTGAGTGCTGAATTACACATTTTCCATTATATAAATTGAATTGTTTAGGTTTTTTACCTTTAAATCTCTTACTTTTCCCCGCAGCTAGTATTATAAAGCAATTATTCATGTATTTTTTTAAAATTAAATAAATATATATTTATTTTATGCTAGCATTCATTAAAAGAAATATCTTTTTAATAGTTATATTCATTTTTACTCTAACAGTAGGGTTTGTAACATTTTTAACTTTTATTGAAAAAAGCTTTATAAAATTAAATGAATTTAATTTACAAATACTATTAATTGTAGATCTAGCGCTCTTAATATTATTTTTTTTACTGATTTTTTTAGATATTAAGAAATCTTTAAAACAAGATATTAGTGTTAAAGGCTCATTAGCCAATAGAAAGTATATAACTTTTTTTTCATTATTTACATTAATACCCTCAATACTAATTTCTGTATTTTCTCTATTTTTATTTTCTTTTGCCTTAGAAAAATATTTTGATAAAAAAATTACTGTAGCAGTAAACAATTCATATGAAATCGCAAAAAGTTATGTAGAGGATGTAAGAAACAAAATAGAATCAGATATTTTACTTGTGTCTTTAGATCTAAATAAAAGTGTAAATATATTCTATGAAAATCCAAAAAGATTTATGAATATATTGAATACACAAAAATTAGTTAGAGAAATCGATGAGATTTATTTGATAGATAGTAATGGAAATTTAATAATATCATCTTCATTAGATAATAAGTATAGCCCTCCAGATCAAAGAGCATTAGAAATGGTTTTTAATCAAGATAAACCTTTAAAAATTATTAATACTCCTAAAAATTCATCTGCAGCTATAATTAAACTTAATCAATATGTTGATACGTATTTGTATGTAGTAAAATTTCTTGACCAAAAAATTTCAAATTATCTAAAAGAATCAGAAGAGGCTTTAGATTTTTATTATGTGGTAGAAAGTCAAAGTTCTGGAATTAAATATTCATTTGCTTTAATATATATAATTGTTGTAGCATTATTACTTTTCCTTTCCATAACAATAGCAATAAGATTTTCATCTAGATTTTTTTTATCAATTAACAATTTGATTTCTGCATCTGAAGATATAGGTAAGGGAAAACTTGATGTTAAAGTTCCAGAAATTAAAACTGATAAAGAACTTGAAATTTTAATTAAAAATTTTAATTCAATGATTGATAGATTAAAAACTCAACAAGATAAACTATTGCTTACAGAACGTCACGAAGCATGGGAAAACGTAGCACGAAAACTTGCTCACGAAATAAAAAATCCCCTTACCCCAATACAATTAACTATTGATCAGCTGAAAAGTAAATATATTGAAAAATTACCTGAAAATGAAAAAAGTAAATATGATGAGTATCTAAAAACTATTTATAAACAAATTAAACAAATTGAAAATTTAGTTAATGAATTTTCAGATTTTGCTCGAATGCCCAAACCCATATTAAAAAAAAATAATCTTTATGATTTAATTAATTCCAACATATCAATTTTAAAAAATATAAATTCAAATATTGTAATAAAAGTTATTGGAATAAATGAAATTTTTATTAATTGTGATTCAGAGCAAATTAATAGAGTTTTTTTTAACTTAATAAAAAATTCTATAGAAAGTATTAATGAAAAAAGTCAAAAAAGTGATGATTTTAAAGGGATAATAAATATAGAATTATTTAAAAATAATGATTATATAAAAGTCATAATTATTGATAATGGAATTGGTTTTCCAGATAAAAATATAGAAGATATTACGAAACCTTACTTCACAACTAAGAAAAATGGAACTGGTCTTGGATTGCCAATAGTAAATAAAATTATAAATGACCATAATGGCAAAATGTCATTTTTGAAAAATAAAGATGGTGCAAAAATCGAAATAAATTTACCTATTTAAATTTTATGCAAATAACCGAAATATTAATAGTAGATGACAATGCTGATATTAGAGTCATTTTAGATGACATGATTAAAGATGCTGGCTTTAAAACTAGACTTGCTGCTAATTATAATCAAGCATTGTCAGAAATAGATAAAAAAATACCTGATGTTGCGATAATTGATGTTAAATTAGACAAGGGAGATAATGACGGTATAGAGCTTTTAAATCACTTAAAGCAAAAAAATAAAGATGTACCAGTAATTATTATTTCAGGACATGCAAATATTGAGATGGCTATTGAGTCTTTAAAATCAGGTGCATTTGAATTTATACAAAAACCTTTTGATAGAGAAAGATTGATGAATTTTGTAAATAGAGCAGTCGAGAAAATTAATTTAATTCGAGAAAATAAAAATCTTAAATCCCAACTCTTTCATTCATTTGAGTTTATTGGAAAAAGTCAAAATATTTTAACAATTAGAGACCAAATAAATAAACTTTCAAATTCAGAAAGTAGAATTTTTATATGTGGACCAACTGGTTCAGGAAAAGAATTGATAGCAAGAAAAATTCATAAAAATTCAAAAAGATCTAAAGAACCATTTGTAATTTTAAATGGTGCTTTGTTAGATGTTAGAAAATATGAAAAAGAACTTTTTGGTGAAGAAAAAAATGATGGCTCAATATCATATGGTGCTTTAGAAAATGCTAGCGGTGGAATTCTTTTAATTGACGAGGTTACAGAGATTCCTTTAGAAACACAGTCAAAAATTCTAAGAGTTTTAATAGATCAAAAGTTTAAAAGAATTAATGGTAATCATAATATTAAAGTAAATGTTAGAATTATTTGTTCAACAAGTAAAAATGTCAAAAAAGAGATAAAAGATGGAAATTTTAGGGAAGATTTATTTCATAGATTAAATGTTTTTCAAATAGATATAGAGCCTTTATCTAACAGAATAGAGGACATTCCTTTATTAATTGAATATTTTTCTGAAAAGATATCCAAAAATTACAACATAAAAAAATTTACTATTGAAGATAATAACTATTTACTAAATTATAATTGGCCTGGAAATGTAAGAGAGTTACGAAATCTAATTGAGAGAATTGCAATATTATCTCCAGGAAATAACAAAGGTAAAGTTATTGAAATTATTAAAGAATCATTAAAAGATTCAAGATCTGATGAATTTTCTTTAAATGATTCACTTTCAATTCCACTTAAAGAAGCAAGAGAAAATTTTGAAAAGGAATACTTGTTAAATCAAGTAAAAAAATTTGGTGGGAATATATCTAAAACAGCAAAATTTATTGGAATGGAAAGATCTGCACTTCATAGAAAGTTAAAATTACTAGGTGTTAAGGATTTAAACTAATATTATGAATATAATTATTTGTGGTGCTGGAAGAGTTGGTTTTACCATAGCTAAGTTATTGACTGAACAAGACCACTCGATTACTGTAATTGATCAATCTAGTGAAGATATTCAAAAAATAACAGAATCCCTTGACGTAAAAGCAATTGTAGGAAAAGCAACATATCCATCCATCTTAGAAAAAGCCGATGCAACTAATGCTGATATGATTATAGCTGTTACCAGAGTTGATGAAATTAATATGTTAATATGTCAAATTGCATACACTGTTTTTAATATTCCAAAAAAGATAGCTAGAATTAGATCGCAAGATTATTTAAATCCAAAATTCTCCAAGGTTTATAATAAGGAAAATCTACCTATAGATGTAATAATTTCACCAGAGCTTGAAATTGCAAAATCTATATTGAGAAAATTAGAAGCACCAGGTGCAATTGATAATGTACCTTTCGCAGACAACAAAATAAGACTTCTAGAAATTTTTGTTGATAACAAATGTCCATTAGTAGACATAAAATTAAATCAACTTACAAAAAAGTTTCCTGATTTAGATGCAAATATTTTAGGAGTTATTCGTGAAGAAAAATTTAAAATGTTAAAGAAAAATGATGTTATGAAGCCTAATGACAAAGCATATGTCATAATAAATTCTGATCAAATGGTTTTAACTTTAGAAGCTTTTGGTCATAATGAAAAAATTTCAAAAAAGATATTAATTATAGGTGGTGGTAATATTGGATTTAATTTAGCTAAAAATATCGAAAGTAATTTTGATGATGCAAGAATTAAAATAATTGAAAAGGATAAAGACAGAGCTGAATTTATAGCTAAAGAATTAAATAATACTATAGTTATAAATGGTAACGGACTGGATGAAGAAGTTTTAGCAGAAGCGAGTTTAGAAGATGTAGAAACAGTTCTTGCCCTTACTAACGACGACGAAGATAATTTAATGGTAAGTGTAGTTGTTGAAAAATTTTCAAAAAATAAAAGAACAATGGCATTAATAAATAAAGCTAATTATTCATTACTACAATCTTCACTTAAGATTGATGATTTAATTGACCCTAGAATGAATACAGTATCGAGTATATTAAAACATGTTCACAAAGGAACAATAGAAGATGCCTATACTATTCTTAATGGAGAATACGAGGTTATTGAAGCGGACATAATTGAAACATCAGAATTAATAAATAAAGAACTTAAAAATTCAAATCTTCCTGATGAATTTAGAATTGGAGCTGTGTTAAGAGATGACAAAATTATAATTCCTAGATCAGATTTTGTTTTTAAAAAAAATGACACAGTAGTGTTCCTTGCTAAAAGAGAAGAGTTACCTCTTGTAGAAAATATATTCCGAATTAGTGGCATTTAATAATTAATGAATAAATTTAGTTTTTTTTATTTAGGAACTTTTTGTATATTAATATCAATTTTATCTTTTTTTAACATTATTTATTCATATTATTTCAATTTGTATTTAAATTTAAATACATATTTATATACATTATTAATATCTTTATTTATTGGAATTTTTTTTATTTTTAAAAAAAATATTTTAACTAAATTAAATATTTATCATAAAATTTTAACCGTAGTAATAGGGTACATTTTTTTACCTATGATTATAAGTATTCCATTTTACTTAAGTATTTATAATTTATCATTTTTAAATTCATATTTCGAAGCGATTTCTGGATTTACTTCAACAGGCTTTACAATTTTTAACAATATTAAACACATAGACGAAAGTTTAATAATATGGAGATCTACATCTCAATGGATAGGAGGGCTATATTTTTTATTTTCGATAATATTATTAATTGATATATTTGATGAAAATTTTAAAAAAACATTAACAAACTTTTTATCTCTAAACTTATCTGAAACTTTAAAACAATCTCTAAAAATAATACTTCTCTACAGTTTGATTACACTATTAATTTTTATAATTTTGAAAATTTTTAATTTTAGAACTTTTGACTCATTTAATCTATCAATGAGCTTAATATCTTCAGGGGGTTTTTTACCTTTTAATGACATCACAATAATTTTAAATTCTAAGGTAAAAATAATAATTTTTTCTCTTTTAATGCTTTCTTCATACTTTAGTCTTTTTTTAGGATATAACCTAATTTTTAAAAAAAAATCTTTTAATTTTTATTCAGAAGACATTTACCTATTAATTTATTTAGTGATTATTATTGCATTATCTTATTTTTTTTTTGCTAAAGATTATAATTTTAGTTCAATTTTTTTTTCAATTTGTAGCAGTGTATCAAATATTGGTTTTTCAATAGATGGTAAGAACTACTTCTTTGAAATTTTCTATTTAACCTTGGTAATTATTGGTGGTTCTTTTTTTTCTACAAGTTCAGGCCTTAGATTATATAAAATTTATTCAATTTTTATATTTTCAATTAATGAATTAATCTCGCATGCAAAACCAAAAAATATATTTGTAAACAAACTTTTTCTAAGTGATTCCAAAATTAAAAATGAAGATATTAATAAATATTTTTTATCATTACTTTTTTTAATACTATCAGTTTTCTTGCTAAGTGTGCTTTTATCTATCTATGACTTTAGCTTTGAAAACTCAATAAAATTGGCAGTATTAACTTTATTAAATACTGTAAATTCTACTAATTATATTCCAGAACAAATTAATTTTGAAAATTTAAGTGTTTTTACAAAATATTTACTTATTATTTTTATGATGATAGGAAGAATTGAACTGTTAACAATTGTAATTTTTTTAAAAAAAATCTTTATAAAGTACTAAATTATAATTATATTATTTTTTAATGCGCCCTTAGCTCAGTTGGATAGAGCAACGGTTTTCTAAACCGTGGGTCGGAGGTTCGAATCCTTCAGGGCGCGCCATATAAATAATTTATATTTGTTCATATAAACAAAATGAGAAAAATTTATTATTGGTCACCTTGTTTAGGAAAAGTTGGAACGATTAAGTCTACTCTTAACTCTGCTTACTCATTAAAAAAATTTGATTTTAACAATAATAAAGTCGTAATAATTAATTCATGCGGTGAATGGGATAGTTACAAAAGTGAAATAAAAAATAACAATGTAGAAATTGAAGATTTAGGTTTTAAATATTTTAAATTTTTGCCAGTAAAAGGAGTTATTCAAAGTAGAATTTCTTATGCAATAATCTTTTTATTATCTTTTTTTCCTCTAATTAGTTTAATCAAAAAAAATAAACCAGATTTTATAATTGCTCATTTAATTACTTCATTGCCTCTTTTTTTAAACAGTATTCTAAAGGACAAATTTAAATGTATATTAAGAATTTCAGGGTATCCAAAATTACATTTTGTAAGAAAAACATTTTGGCAAGTATTTAGTAAAAAAATTTTCAAAATAACATGCCCAACACAAGAGCTTTTTAAGCAAATGATTAACAATGGTTTCCAAAAAGAAAAATTATTTTTTTTACCAGATGCAATTATAGATATAAAAAAAGTTTTAAAATATAAAAATAGCTCTATTAAAAAGAAAAACGATAAAAAATACATATTATCAGTAGGTAGACTTACTAAACAAAAAAACTATCCTTATCTAATAAATGAAATTGCTAATTTTTTTAAATTAAATAATAGTTATGATCTTTATATTGTCGGTGACGGCGAAGAAAAAATAAAATTAGAAAAACAAATAAAATCATTAAATATGGAAAATAGAATATTTATATTAGGCTACTCAAATGAAGTTTACTCATACATGAGAAACGCTAGTTTTTTAATTTTAGCATCTTTGTGGGAAGAAGTTGGTTTTGTTATAGTAGAAGCGGCAGTTAATAATTTATTTGTATTTTCATCGGATTGTCCAAATGGTCCTAAAGAATTTCTTAGCGATGGTAAAGCAGGAATATTGTTTAGAACTAATGTAAGAGATGAACTAAAAAATAAATTGATAAACTTTAATGTTAATGACTATTTAAACTCAAAAATTTTAGCAAAAAAAAATTCAATTAAATATACTAAATTTAGACACTATTTAAAATTACAAGAAGTTTTATCAAATTGAAAACTAAATATAAAATATTTATAGCTAAGATAATTTTAAAATTTTTAAATATTTTTATTAATAATCTTAAATTTATAAAGAAAGTTGGTGGGATAAAATGGAGTTTCGATTTAAATGAAGGCATTGATTTAAGCTTATACATTTTTAAAAAGTTTGAATTTGAAGTTATTAAATCATCTATGAAACTAAATATAAGAAAAAATTCATCAATAATTGATATAGGTGCTAATACTGGTATTCAAACTTTGCAATTTGCTAACGTTTTTAAAACTAATAAAGTATATGCTATTGAACCTACAGATTTTGCGTTTAGTAAATTAAAATTTAATATTAATTTAAATAAAAAATTAAAATCCCGAATTAATATATATCAAGCATTTATTACAAATAAAAAGAGAAAACCAAAAATGGTTTATTCAAGTTGGAATTTAAAGAGTAAAAAATTTCATAAAAATCACTACGGTACATTTAAATCTACTAATTCATCAAAAGTTTTTTCCTTAGATAATTTTATTTCAAAAAAAAACATAAAAAATATCTCATTAATAAAAATTGATGTTGATGGTAATGAACTTTATGTCTTTAAAAGTGCCAAAAATACTTTAAAAAAAAAAATACCTATTATTATGGAATTAGCTCCATATCTTTATAAAGAAAATAATTATTCCCTTGATGATTTAGTAAACCTTTTAAAGTCATTTAAATATTCTTTTTTTGAAATGAATAGTTTAGCTAAGATAGATGATATTTATGATTATTCTTTAAATATTCCCCATGGTTCTAGTAAAAATATAATTATAAAATAAAAATTAT